>JAISGB010000143.1 GCA_031263335.1 Eubacteriales Family XIII. Incertae Sedis bacterium | reverse complement strand
ACACGCGGCGGACGATCTGCGCGAAGCGATGGCGGAGATCGACGCGCTGATCGCGAACGGTATGCTCTTTTTCGATGAATGCGCTCGGGAGGACGCGTCCCCCGAGCGGCGGGGCGCCGTGATCAAGGCCATGTGCCTCCACGCCGCCCACGATTGCAACATGCGGTGCGCTTACTGCTTCGGAGATGAGGGCAGTTTTTCGGGTTCGCGTTCCCTCCTGTCCGAGGAGACGGGACGGCGCGCCATCGATTTCCTTCTCGAGCATTCGGGCGGCCGGCGCAATCTGGAGATCGATTTTTTCGGCGGCGAGCCTTTGATGAATTTCGCGGTCGTGCAAGCCCTCGTCCGTTACGGTCGGGAGCGGGAAAAAGACTGCGGGAAGTATATCCGCTTCACCGTCACGACGAACGGACTCCTGCTCGACGAGGAGAAGGAAGGCTTCATCAACGAGCATATGGACAACGTGATCCTGAGCATCGACGGCCGGCCGGAGGTGAACGACCGCGTGAGAAAGACGCCGTCGGGCGAAGGCACTTACCGTCGGGTCATCGGCAACTTCGAGCGTTTCCGGGAGAGCCGGCGGGATCGTTACTATGTCCGGGGGACATTTACGGCGAAGAACAAGGATTTTTCCGAGGACGTCAAGCATCTCGCGGACAGGGGTTTTACGCGTATCTCCGTCGAACCGGTCGTACTCGACGGGAACCGTGACTGCGCCCTGCGCGAATCGGACCTCCCCGAACTCCTGTCCGAATACGACAGATTGACCGACCTGTATCTCGACCGCGCGCGGAAAGGCAGGCCCTTTTCCTTCTTCCATTTCGACATCGACCTAAATCAAGGCCCCTGCGTATACAAGCGGGCGGCCGGTTGCGGCGCGGGTACGGAGTATATCGCCGTATCCCCGGAGGGGGATATCTATCCCTGCCATCGTTTCGTGGGGGAGCGGCGCTTCAAGCTCGGCAATGTGGCGGACGAGGCGTTTGAAAACGATCTGTATCCCATGTTCAACCGCGCGCACATCTACAGCAAGGAAGCGTGCGCGGGATGTTGGGCAAAATTCTATTGCAGCGGCGGTTGCCACGCCAACGCGTGGCATGAAAACGGGGACATCCTGAAACCCTATGCTTTGGGTTGCGCCTTGGAGAAGAAACGCTTGGAATGCGCCATTGCCATCCGGGTCCTCCGCGCGACCTGAATCCCGCCTACGTCAATCCCGCTTGCATTTTTCTTCAATACACCGTACAATGAAAACGGATTGTGGGTACCGAAATGATCGTATATGACGGATCGCCGAGTGCGACCGTATTTTTTAGGCGCCCGGGGGGAAACAATGAAATATATCAAGGCAATTATCCGCGAGTATGTCTTCGGGGAACGGATACCCCTCGAAGCTCGACTCGTCAACATGATCTATTTGGTAAGCGTCGGCCTCGCCGTTTTGAACATCGTGGAACAGCTGATCGTCAGAGGGTTTGATCTTTATCTGATCCTCGTCAACGTGGTCATCATCGCCTGTATCATGATATTGGCCTATGTGTCCAACTATTTCAAATTGTTCAGGCAATGCATCTGGATCACGATCCTCGTGATATGCGACGTGTTCTTCCCCTTGCTGTTTTTCTATCTTGACGGCACACACGGCATCATACCCCTGTACTTCGTATTCAGTATATCGATCATCTTTCTGCTCGAGCGAGGCATTGGACGCGTCGTCCTGTTGCTCACTCACTTTATCGTCATCGCGATCTGTTTCACCGTCTCCTATCATTCCCCGGTTCCGATCGGGGAGATATCCGAGTTCAGCCGGGTCTTGGAACAATTTCTGTCCGTCGCGCTCATCGGTCTCTTTATCGGTATGCTCACCCTGTTCCAAGACAGGATCTACGACATGGAGACGCGCAAGGTGCAGGAGGCGAATCGGATACTGAAATTGGAGCGGCGAAAGAGCGAAGCCCTCTTGGAGGGCAACCCTCATTTCAGCGTCATGTTGGACGAAAATCTGCGCATCCTCGACGGCAATTCGGCGGCCATTGAGTTTCTGGGCTTTTCCTCGAAGACGGAATTCATCGAAAAGGGCATATTGCGCTTGGCAAGCTCGATCCCGGAATACCGGAGCGACGGCAGGAGATCCTATTCCATCGCCGAGCGGCTCGCGACCGTTACCGCCGGGGAGACGAGCAAATTTGAACCCGAATTTGTCGTGGACGGGAAATGTATCACCATGTCCGCGACGATCAACAAGATCACCTACGGGAACGGCGTCGCTTTCGTATGCAACCTCGTGGACGTCAGCGATCTGCACGCGGTGAAGGAAGAACTCTTGCATCGGGAAAAATTGCTTTTGACCGTCAACGAGATGGCGAAGATGCTCATCTCCTCGGACATGGAGCGGCCCGAGGACGCCCTGCGGCGAAGCATGGAACTGATCGGCCGATGTCTGGACATCGATCGCATCTACATATGGAAAAGCCGCGAGATCAACGGTGTACCCCGCTACATGCAGGAATTTGAGTGGATCCGCGCCGGGATCGACCGAGGGGTCACCGTACGCGGCCGGACCGGCGTCGCGTATATCGAGCGCATCCCCAAATGGGAGGAGCTCTTTCTCAAAGGGGAGAGCATCAATGGGCCGATCACGGAGCTGTCCGAACAGGAGCGGAACCGGCTCGCGGTATTGGGCATAAAGTCCGTCTTGGTCATTCCCATCTACATGCGGGAGACCTTCTGGGGTTTTGTCAGCTTCGACGACTGCCGCCATGAGCGCAAATTCTCGAGTGAGGACGAGAGCATCCTTCGATCGGGCAGCCTGCTGATGGCGAACGCCTTGATCCGAAACGATATGACGAAAAACCTCATTCGCGCCCGTGAAGCCGCCGTCTCCGGCGCGCGAGCGAAGGGCGATTTCCTTGCCAACATGAGCCATGAGATACGGACGCCCCTGAACGCCGTCATCGGCATGACCGCGATAGGGAAGCATTCGTCCGATATGGAACGCAAGGATTACAGCTTCGCGAAGATCGAAGAGGCTTCGACCCATCTGTTGGGCGTCATCAACGACATCTTGGACATGTCGAAGATCGAGGCGAACAAATTGGAACTCTCGCCCGTCGAGTTCGACTTCGAGAAGATGTTGCGGCGCGTCGTCAACGTCATCACCTTCCGCGTCGACGAGCGCCAACAAAAATTCACAGTCTACATCGACAAGATGATCCCGCGGTTCCTCGTCGGGGACGATCAACGATTGGCGCAGGTCGTCACGAACCTGCTCTCCAACGCGGTGAAGTTCACGCCGCGTAAGGGTTCCATACACCTCGCCGCTTATTTCGAGGGAGAACAGGATCAATTCTGCACCATCCGCATCGAAGTGAAGGATTCGGGCATCGGCATCAGCAAGGAACAGCAGGGGCGGTTGTTCAGTTCCTTCGAACAGGCCGACAGCAGCACATCCCGAACCTTCGGCGGAACCGGACTCGGACTCGCCATTTCCAAGCGGATCGTGGAGATGATGAACGGGCGTATCCGGATCGACTCCGAGTTGGACAAGGGCGCCACCTTCACCTTTACCGTCCGCGTGATGCGCGGCAATAAGACGAAGGACGCCTCCCCCGACCTCGACAAGAAGTGGAACAATCTACGCGTCTTGGCCGTGGACGACGCAGAGGACGTCAGGGACTATTTCACGGAGATAGCCGCGCGCGTCGGCTTTACCTGCGATCGGGCGGCGGGCGGCGAGGAGGCCCTCTCCATGATCGCGCGAAACGGCCCGTACGACATCTATTTCATCGACCGACAGATGTTCGGCATGGACGGGTTCGAGCTGTCGCGCAAGATTCGGGACGGAGATACGGGCAAGTCCGTCATCACCATCATCTCGTCCGGGGAATGGGCGTCGATAGAGGACGAGGCCAAGCGCGCCGGCGTCGATCGCTTCCTGTCGAAACCGCTGTTCCCCTCGGCCATCGCCGATCTGATCAACGAATGCCTCGGGACGGGCGGCATACCGGAGGCGGCGGAAGCGGCGGAAGCGCAAAAGGACTGTTTCCGCGGACGCCGCGTCCTGCTCGTCGAGGACGTGGACGTCAATCGAGAGGTCGTGTTCGCCTTCTTGGAACCCACGGGGCTGACCGTGGACTTCGCGACGAACGGGCGGGAGGCCGTCGACATCTACAACGCGGCGCCGGGGGACTACGACCTGATTCTCATGGACGTGCAGATGCCCGAGATGGACGGTTGCGAGGCGACGCGCCGCATACGCGCCTTGGACGCGCCCGCGGCGAAGGAGGTGCCGATCATCGCCATGACCGCCAACGTGTTCAGAGAGGATATCGAGCGGTGTTTGGCTGCGGGGATGAACGCCCATGTCGGCAAACCCTTGGATTTTGTGGATATGATGACGCAATTGCATCGATTTCTCGACAAGGAATCCTGACCGATTATGTATTATTGTCAATAATCCAAATCGAAACGGGTCGATGATCGCGCCCGTTTTGATATCGTCCGGGTTTCACGCCGGGTATCTTTAAATTTATCTTTATTCGCTTTTTGTTTTGCAAATGTGATAGAATAGGTGACAAATAAAACTCGTTTTGTTTGCTTTTATTATAAGTCAATGCAAGGAGGGTCTAAGCCATGGAAACACTGAAAGCGATTGAAGTACGCAAATCGACGCGCGGATTCAAGCCGGATCCGATCTCCGAGGAGTCGTTGGACATCATTCTGAAGGCGGCGAACGAAGCGCCCGTCGGTATGAGCGCGTTTGACAGCATTCGCCTCACCGTTCTGCGCGACGCCGCGCTCATAGCGAAGATATCGGACGCGGCGACGACGGGTTCCGCGCGCGAAGGGCAGGATATCTATTACGGCGCGTCGACGGTCATCATCGTATCCTCCAAGGAACAGCCTGTACCCGAACTCACCTTCGCCAACGCGGGATGTATCGTCACGACCTGCCTCCTTGCCGCCACGGACATAGGCATAGACAATGTCTATATCTTCGGATGTGTGGCGGGATTCAGGAACGATCCGAGTCTCTTGGCCGAAGTCGGGATCCCCGAGGGCTTCACGCCCATCTCGTCGGTGGCGTTGGGTTACGCAACGGAGGGAGCGGCGGTCGTCCCGAAAGCGAAACGACAGATCGGGATCAACCGGAGATAGCAAGCGCACAATCACAACGATCCAAAGGCATGATTACAGGCGCGGCGCATGGCCGTACCCCGTATTTCCTGAACCCTTGAATCGTTGTTTTGACGTTGCGCGAAGCGTTAAATTGAAACCGGCGCGTGTCGATCGACCGTATTCCGATCATCGTCGAATCATCGTTTGATCGACCGCCAAAATTCAAATTTAACAAACCGAACGAACTGTTTGACAATAGTGGGTGAAAAGCAGACTTTCGATTATGTCCGAAAGTGACTCACACGATGTCGACACATTGCGTGTCGACGCGGCGGTTGCGGCTCAACGATCGTAACCGGCCGTGTGAGGGGGGAGGATGCGCCATCGTTCAACGTGGGAGACGCCCTTTCTTCAACTTACGCCTTGACGGGGAAATACAATCCGGGGAGGATCCCGCCCGAGGTGAAGCCGAAGGGGATCGTGAACGATACCGCGCATAACCGGAAGATTATGACAAGAGAAGAATTTTATGGGATGGTCGAGAAGGCCAAGGGGGGCGACGAGGAGGCTTTTCGCGCGTTGATCGAAAACAAGCTGAAGATGATCATGCTTCAATCGATGAACATCTTGGGCAACGCGCAGGATGCGGAGGACGCGGCGCAGGAAATCATTCTCACCGTCTACAACTACATCGCGAAACTGCGGGATCCTTATGTGTTCAACGCGTGGTTGAACCGTATCATCATCAATACCTGCAACACGATCCTCGGCAAGCGGGTTCGGAGAAACGAACACCTCGGCGCCGACGAGTTTTACGTGACGATCGAAGATGAGGACGCGGACGTCATTCCCGCGAATTCTTTGGAGGGCAAGGAGGATCGCGCGAGCCTTCGTCGCGTCATAGACAGCCTGCCCGCGCGGCGGCGCGACGCGATCAAGATGTATTACTTCGACGAGATGAGTTACACGGAGATCGCCCGCGTCATGGACGTGACGGTCAGCGCCGTCTCCACCTACATCCTGAAAGGGAAGCGGCAGATCAAGCGTAAATACGAAAAGTCCCATCCCTCGGCGCAAGAGGACGCTCGGACGAAGAAGGCCGCCTCCGATCTCCCTCCCGTCCCGAAAGCGATCGAGTCCCGGCCGGCCGCCCAAAATGCTGTGCCGGAAACCGAAGAATCACAATAGATTTCAAAAATCCCAAAAAATAAAATAAAATCATAAATTCGGAGAAGCAAATTGACGGAAACGCCGGTCTATTTACTATGGACAAAAGTATTTGTTTCGCCTTTTGTTTGGAAGTCAAGGGGGTAGAATGAGGAGGAGACGGTTCAAAATGAAGGATCGCAAGGACTTTTTGCCTCGGGAAACCTTGGAAAACTCCGCAGCGATGTTGCGCGCGATCGACGAAATGCCGTGGGACGTGCGGGCTGTTTTCTTCATGCGGTGGATGGACGACATGGATATCGACGAGATCGCCCTCGCGATGGCGATCTCCGCGCGCGCGGCGCGCGCG
>JAISGB010000109.1 GCA_031263335.1 Eubacteriales Family XIII. Incertae Sedis bacterium | reverse complement strand
CGTTCCCTCGCGGAGGAACGGAAACGGATCAACGGCGAATCCGTGCGGATCGTCATATTCCTCATTCCGCTGATCTACATCGGGTCGGTGTTCGTTTCCGTCCGCTTCTTGGGCTTGGGGATCGGACGGTTTTTCAGGAATCAGTTCATGACGGCGGAGGGCTTTGGGTTCTTCAGTTTCATCGCCTTTCTGTTCATGCTGAACATCGTGCTGTTGGAGATCATAACGAACCGGAAGTTGGATTTCTGAGCGTCGGCCGGGAGGTTGATTTGAACGATTACGCGATATATGCCGCGGTCATGGCGATCCTGTCGGTCGGCGCCCTTCTGTTGACGCCGCGCGCGCCGGCGCGTTCCCGCTTGGGATCCGCCGGCGTGAAGCGATGGACGGAGGCGGCGGGCGCGCTGTCCGTGGACCGATTGCGTGAGCGCCGCCGCAGGGAGAAGGCGGATCGCGAGATATTTGAGGCGATCGGTTTTGTTCGGAATCTCATCGCCGCGCGGAAGGGCGACCGGGTCTCCGCCGATCTGTTGTTGGAGGAATTGGCGCGGATGGACGGCTCTTTGAAGCCCGTATACCTGAAAGCGCTGTCCCTGCTTCGGGTCAATCGAAAGGCTGAGATGAGCGCGTATTTTTCCGAAACGGCGGGTACCGAGGCGGCGCGGGATTTCATACGCATCATCGTCCAATGGGACGATGTCTCGCCGCAGAAGCTCTCGTCCACCTTGCTTTCCTATCAGAACACCATGAAGGAGCGGCGGACTACGGAATTGAAGCGAAAAAACGAGCTGTACAGCGATCTGGTATTCTTTCCCGTGGTTGCGAACGTGATGGCTGTCTTTATGAATTTCATTTTTATCGCTTATTTCATTGAACAAAAGGATCTGCTGAGCCAACTGTTTTTCTGAGGGTCGGCAGCGGCGGACGGAAAGGGGTTTGATGTGAAACAGATGATAATCTTGCTCTCCACGATCATATTGGGCATCGCCATCTCGGCGATGGTGTTGGGGTTCCAAGACACGGCTCAAGGGATCACGGATTCCACAAAGGCGAGGGTTGAGGATCAATTGTCGTTTGAATGAACGGGAAGGCTTATGAAACAGTATATTGTTCTTATCAGCACGATTGCCTTGGGCGTGTTCATCTTCCGCCTCATCATGGGACCGGAGGATGACGCAGTACTGCCGATGCTCGAAAGGTTCTTCAGATCGGAGATCGAAAGGGGCGCGGGTTGAAACAGTTCATCGTTCTGGCCGCCGTGGTTCCCATCATGCTCGCCTTCATCATGCAGTTTACCTTGGTGCAGATCCGGCACCATCGCTTGATACGCATGGAAGAACTCGTCCATAACGCCCGAATCGAGGCGGCGATGGACGGCGGCTTCACGGAGGAGGCGCGCGCGCGGCTTGCCTCCGAGATCGCCGACATATATGATGTCGCGCCGCGCGAGGTCGTCATGGAATTTGCCGGGCCGGACGGGCGGATGCCCGGCCGTATCTCGTATCGGATCGGCGCCCCCGTCGCGAAACGCGTTGCGGCAAACCGCCTGTTCGGCATCAGCGAGTCGGACAACGCGGGCTACGATGTCTTGGAAGGGGAGGTGTTGGATCTGTCGGCCTATCTCACGGCGCCCGCGCCGGACGAGGGGACGCCCATACCGGATGAGACGCCGCCCGCGCCGGACGAGACGCCGTCCGATGATGTTGCGGACGAGACCCTCCCGTGAAAACGCTCATCGTCTTCGCGGGCGTCCTCGTCCTTGCCCTGTTCTCCCTGTCCTTCCAATGCGACAGGAACCGGATGGCCGCCGCCGAATATCGATTGAAGGATATTGCGGTCGAATGCGCGTTCGATGCGGTCGTCCTCATGCGTCGGGAACGCCTCTCGGCGCGGGATGAACGTGTCTCGGATTGCGTGGCGGCGGCGTTGGCGGCGGGATCGGCGCGGATATCCTTTGGCGCGGACGACGGAGGCGCGTTCGATTTCACGTTGATCGAGGGGGAGGGGACGATTACGGTCTCCGTTACGGCGCGTACGGAGGATTTCTTTCGTTTGCCGATCTTTTCCGTGACCAAACTGTCCGCCTCCGCGACAGTGCCTGTCGTGTGACGCGGTTTTGATTTAACCTTTAATAAAATAACCGTGAGGCGTCGATCTTCTCCGGCGACAACGCCTGTTTTCTTGTCTTTTCCGCGTGCTTGACATATAATGGTTTCGGTAGTTTGTCAATTGTTTGCGGTTGTGCTGTCCTCCGGGCCTTCCCGGAAGAAGGGACAATGGATTTATGACGAAGGACAAGATGGATTTTACGGTTCGGGAGGTCAGGGACGCGTACAGGCATACTGCGTCCCATATTCTCGCGCAGGCGGTCAAACGCATTTGGCCGGAGGCGCAACTTGCCATAGGACCTGCCATCGCCGATGGGTTTTATTATGATTTCGATCTGCCTCACCGGTTTTCGGACGAGGATCTGTTGAAGATACAAAAGGAAATGAAGAAGATCATCCGGGCGAACTATCCTTTGGAGCGTTTTGAACTGAGCCGGAAGGACGCGCTGAATTGGATGACCGAAACAGATGAGCCGTACAAGCGGGAATTGATCGAGGATCTGCCCGCAGATGAAAAGATTTCATTCTATAAGATGGGAGAATTCGTCGATCTCTGCAAGGGACCGCATGTGGATTCGACGGGCCGAATCGAGGCGGTGAAGTTGCTCAGCGTTGCGGGCGCCTATTGGCGGGGCGACGAGCACAACAAGATGTTGCAACGGATCTACGGCACGGCCTTCCCGAGCCAAGAGGAACTCAAGGCGCATCTCGATAAGATAGAGGAGGCGAAGAAACGCGATCACCGGAAGATCGGCAAGGAGATGGATCTGTTCGCCCTCTATGATGAAGGTCCGGGCTTCCCCTTCTTCCTGCCGAACGGCATGATCGTCCGCAACGAACTTGAAAATTTCTGGCGCCGCGAACATAGGAAGAGGGGTTATACGGAGATATTGACCCCGTTGATCCTGAACGAAGAGATGTGGCACACCTCGGGACATTGGGATCATTACCGGGACAACATGTATTTCACGAAGATAGACGACGGCGATTACGCCATCAAACCCATGAACTGCCCCGGCGCCATGCTCGTCTACAAACGGAAGATGTACAGCTATCGGGATTTCCCCATTCGCCTCGCGGAGCTCGGCCGGGTACACCGACATGAATTGTCCGGCGCGCTTCACGGCCTCATGCGGGTCCGCACCTTTACGCAGGACGATGGGCATATCTTCATGTTGCCCGAGCAGATCACGGAGGAATTGATCGGTGTTCTCGATTTCGTCAATTATGTGTACGGGATATTCGGCTTCACGTATCATGTGGAGATATCCACGAGACCCAAGGATTCCATGGGTACCGATGAGGAGTGGGACAGGGCGGTCGCGGCGCTGAAGGAGGCGGTGAACGCGCTTGACATCCCGCATATCATCAACGAGGGCGACGGCGCGTTTTACGGACCGAAGATAGATTTCCACTTGGAGGACAGTCTGGGACGGACATGGCAGTGCGGCACCATCCAGTTGGATTTTCAGATGCCGCAGAGATTCGGACTCACCTACGTCGGCAGGGACGGGGATCGGCATATTCCGTCCATGATACACCGCGCGCTGTTTGGCAGCATCGAGCGGTTCATCGGGATCCTGACGGAGCATTTCGCGGGCAAGTTCCCGCTCTGGCTCGCGCCGGTCCAGGTGAAATTGCTCACGATCACCGAGGCGTTCAACGGGTACGCGGAGGAACTGGCGGAGAAACTGAGCGCGGAGGATATTCGCGTCTCGGTGGACGGCCGCAACGAGAAGATCGGCTATAAGATAAGGGAGGCGAGAAACGCGCGGGACTCCTATGTCGTCGTGATCGGCGAGAAGGAAGCGAGCAGCGGCGTCATCCCCGTGCGATCGTCCAAGGAGGGTGATTTGGGCGAGATGAGCGTCATGGCTTTCATTGAAAAGCTGAAGAAGGAGATACGCGATAAGGCGCTGTAAGAGGCGGAAAGATGCGTCGGTTTCGGGGAAAGGCCGACCCGGCCGGCTTGCGGCGCTTCGATCGGGCGCGTGTCGCGCGCGGGAGTCTTGAGGGATGGAGAAGGAGAGATACGAAATGAACGAACGACCGCCGGAATCCGAGTCGAATACAAACAGCGGACAGACGCCGGAAACGGGCAACCCATCGGAAACGGATCATTCGCGGGGAATGGGCGGCGCCCCGGGAACGGGCGCCCCACCGCACGCGGGCGACGCGGTAAGCATGGGGGTTCCTCCTCACGCGGGCGATGCGGGAAGCAAAGGCGTCCCACCGCATGCGGACACAATGCCCGGATCGGGCATTCCGGGGAACGCGCCTCCACCGCCGGGCGGCGTCCCGCCCCACGCGGGCAACGCGGGATTCGGCGCGCAATTTCACGCGGGCAATCCGGGGCAGGGCGCGCAGTTTCGCGCGGGCAACGCGGGACCGGGTCCCTATCAAACATACGGGGCCGGCGGGTACGGTCGGCCTGCTTACGCCGGGGGCGGCTATGGGTACGCCTATCCGCCGGGCGCATATCGTCCGACGCCGAGGAAGCGGATGAAGCCGTGGAAAAAGGCGTTGATCATCATCGCGATCATCGTGGCGGTCGTCATTTTCTTCGTAAGCTGTATTTCCTCGATGTTTCAGATCGAGGAGAGCGCCATCACCTTGCCCACGAACG
>JAISGB010000050.1 GCA_031263335.1 Eubacteriales Family XIII. Incertae Sedis bacterium | reverse complement strand
GGTTCATGGCCCGTATCCTGTTTTCGATGGCGCGAACGGGTTCGGCAAAGTCGATATGCCCTTCCGCTTTATCCACCGGGGGGGCGTAGGTGGCCGCGTCGCAATCCTGCGCCGTCCGTCCCGCCGTACCCGCGACGATGTCCGGCAAGGCGTCCATGAGCAACCGCGCGCCCAAGGGCGCCAACAGGTCGTAGACCTGCCCCGTGTTCATGCCCGCAATGCCGATCCCCGCGGCCTCGATGATGTCGCCCGCGTCCAATTCTTCCGTCATGTACATAAGCGTGACGCCCGTCGTCCGTTCACCGGCCTCCACGGCGCGGTGAATGGGCGCGGCGCCCCTGTATTTCGGAAGGAGGGAGGCATGGATGTTCACACAGCCCAATTTCGGTATTTCAAGCACATCCCTCGGCAAAATCTTACCATAGGCGGCCACAACGATCAAGTCGGGACGCAGATCCGCGATGCGGCCTATAAATTCGACGTTCCCTCTGAGTACGGCGGGCTGCGCGACGGGGATACCCGAGGCGAGCGCGCAACGCTTGACGGGGGAATGCGTGAGCTTCTTGCCCCGCCCGACGGGGCGATCCGGTTGGGTCACCGCCAGGGCGACGTCCCAACCCGCGCGAATCAGGCCAGACAGGGCGGGAACCGCAAACTCGGGCGTTCCCATATAGACGATCGTCGTCCCTTGCCGCTTCATGATCCGGCTTCCCGGACGGATTCGGCGATGTCGGTAAACAGGATGCCGTTCAGATGATCGATCTCGTGACAGAAGGCCTTGGCCAAGATTCCCTCGCCTTCCACAATGATCTCCGCCCCATCCCGATCAAACGCCCGCACCTTGACGCGCGCGGGTCTCGGCACACAACCGATCAAACCCGGCAGGGACAGACAGCCTTCATCCTCGCGAACCTCGCCCTCCGTCTCGACGATCACGGGATTGAGCAGTTCATATCGTCCGCAGAGGTTCGCGTCGTCGCGCCGCGCCGCGCCCGCCGCCCCTTCCGCTTCGGGATCGGCGTCCGTCGCCGTGTCCTCCGCGTCGGGTTCCGGCGGGATATCGACGACGACAATCCTGCGCAATACGCCCACCTGCGGAGCGGCCAAGCCGATGCCGTCGCATTCCTTCAATGTCTCCCACATGTCGTCCAAAAGCAGATGCGTCCTGCCTCCGAAATCGCGCACTTCCTTTGAGGTCTTTCGAAGTATCTCATCGCCTTCGAGAACGATTCGTCTCAGCGCCATATTGCAGCATCCTTTCTTTTATGACTGTCGCCTCACATGAGCGAGAACGGATTTACATCTATTATTATACGACATTTCCGCGTCCTGTCGGTATTCATTTTTTTCTTCAATTCCGCCAATAGATTCTCGTAGCGAATCCGGCGTTCCGGCAACGCCTTGATGTACATCTGATATCTGTAGTCGTCCCCCACCTTGGAGATCGCGGCCTTGTGCGGTCCGAATATATACCGGCCTTCCCCGTCGCCCATGGCGGCGAGGATGCCCCGCTTCAACGCCTCGGCGCCTTCCGCCGCATCGCGTTCGTCCCCCGACAGCGCCGTCGCCTGTATCACGTCGCTGAACGGCGGGTATTTCATGTATCGGCGCAACATGAGTTCCGTGTCATAGAATTTTCGATAGTTGTGCGTGACGGCGGCCATGATGGCGTAGTTGTCCGGCGCGTAGGTCTGGACGACCACATCCCCCACCTCCGCGCCTCGGCCGGCTCGGCCGGCAACCTGCGTGATCAGTTGGAAGGTGCGCTCAGACGAACGAAAGTCCGGTATGTTCAGCCCGACGTCCGCAGCGATGATCCCCACCAACGAGACGTTTGCGAAATCCAAGCCCTTGGCCACCATCTGGGTGCCGATGAGGATGTCCGTGCGCCCCTTCTCGAAATCGCGCAATATCTTGCGGATGCTGCCCTTCACGGACGAGGTGTCCAGATCCAATCTGGCGACCGACGCTCGGGGAAAGGCGTCCCTTGTCAGTTCCTCCACCTTCTCCGTCCCCGCGCCGAATCCGCGCAGATACCCGCTGCCGCACTCCGGACAAACCTGCGGCACGGTCAGGCTCTTCCCGCAGAAATGGCAGATCGCCCGTTCCTCACGCTTGTGATAGGTCATGGCGATGCCGCATTCGTCGCACCGCATGACATAGCCGCATTTTCGGCAACAGATAAAGGGGCTGTAGCCGCGCCGGTTCAGGAAGAGGATGACCTGTTTCCCCGCCGTCAGGGCACGCTCGATCCGGGCATGGAGTTCCGCGCTGAAAACGGATCGATTGCCGCGTTCGATCTCGCGCCGCATATCGACGACGATCGACTTGGGCAGGGGCGTCGCGTTGAACCGCCGCTTCATGGTCAACAGATGATACAGGCCGGATTCCGCCCGCCGCATGGAGACGATCGACGGCGTCGCGCTGCCGAGGACGACGACGCCGCGCGCGCGCGACGCCCGCTTGATCGCCACCTCAACGGTATCGTACTTGGGCGTCATATCGGACTTGTAGGTGGTCTCATGCTCCTCGTCGACGATGATGGCGCCGATGTCCTCGAAGGGCGCAAAGACTGCGGAACGCGCGCCGATCACGATGTCCGTTTCGCCGTTCCGTATACGCGTCCACTCATCGAAACGCTCGCCCGCAGACAATTTGCTGTGCAGGATCGCCACCCGCTCCCGTCCGAAGCGTCCGACAAACCTGCCTATGACTTGGGGCGTCAGGCTGATCTCCGGCACCAACATGACGACCTTTCCGCCGCGTTCGATGACGGCGGACGCGACCCGCATGTAGAGTTCCGTCTTTCCGCTGCCCGTGACGCCGTGCAACAGAAAGACGCCGTACCGTCGCTCCTCCACGCGCGGCAGTATCCGCGCCAACGCGGATGACTGCTCCTCCGTCAGTTCGGGCGGCGCGGAGGACGCCGGCGTCGCGTCATCCCACGCGGGGATGCGCTTGGCGCCCCTCTTGGACGCGGATCCCACGGGGACGAAACAGTTCACCGCGTCGATATAGCGGCAGAAATAGCGGCGTTTCATCCACTCCGCGACGCGCACGGAGTCCTCGGAGATGGAACGGGCCGGGTCTGTCTCGATGATCGAACGGATCCGCTTGCCCTCCAAACCCGCCGGAGGCTCGTCGTGTACGGCAAAGACATAACCCGTCCGTTTCCCCGATCCGACGAAAGGCGCCACAACCCTGCATCCAACTCCGATCCCATCGTCATCGCAACTGTAGGTGAAAAAATTGTCCACGTTGTCGCTCTTTGTGTCTATCACGACATCGACGTATTTCATGCCGTCACCCGCCGGGCGCCCGCCGCGAAAACGGGCATCCGCAGTAGGTCTGCCGGTACAGACCGAACGCCTTGGACAGCGCGACGGAACGTTCATAACCCGCCCGCTTCTTGAAGTCATCCGCGAGAAAACGCATCCCGTACCGCAACGCCAAGCCCGCGCCTATCTTCGCGAGCAGGGAATAATCCTTATGCGGACTGACGCTCAGTGTGGTCGTGAACCGTTCAAAGCTGTAGAGCGCCGCGTATTCGGCGGTTTTTTCGAGCCGCATCTCAAAGCACCGCGCACATCGCGCGCCGCCCTCGGGCGCCGCCTCCAAACCGCGCGCCCGCGCGAGGAAGCGTTCGGGTTCGTAGGGGCCGACGACGAGCGTCACGCGACCGGACGCGTATTCCCACGCGTTGAACTTCTCGACCGCCGTTCTTTGCGCCCGCAACCGTTTCTCATATTCCTCACCGTCCGTTATATTTGGGTTGAAGAAGAAGAGCGTGACGTCGTATTCCCCGGACAGCCGTTCCATCACCGCGACGCTGCACGGCCCGCAACAGCTGTGTACGAGGATGCCGGGCTTCCGCTTCTCCGTTTCGCGCATCTCCGCGAGGTTCGGCATCCTTTCCCCGTCGTCACGAACCCCGATCCGCGCGTCAGTCGACCGCGCCCTGTTTTCCGTCTTGTTTCGCATTCCGATCCCCCGGATCCGTTTCATCCGCCCTGCGCGCCGTCGGGCGCGTGTTTTCCCCGCCGATCCGCCCGTCATTGTAGTGTTTGCGGCAGAGCGAGACGTAGGTCTCGTTCCCGCCGATCATGATCTGGTCGCCGTTTCGAACGAACCGGCCGTCGAGGACCCGCGCCACCATCGTCGCCTTGCGGCCGCACCAACAGATGGTCTTGATCTCCTCGATCTTGTCCGCGTAGAGCAGGAGGTACATGGAGCCTTCGAAGAGTTCATTCTTGAAGTCGTTCTTCAGGCCGTAGGCCATGACCGGCGTGTCGAAACTGTCCACGATCTCCGTGAGTTCCAACACATGGTGTTTTTTCAAGAATTGCCCTTCATCCAACAGCACGCAATCGATCGGCTGTTTCTCGGTTTCCTTCAGATACAGTTCCAACAGATTCGTGTCTTCGGCGACGGGGATGGCCTCCCGCTCCAATCCCGCCTTGGATACGGCCTTCCCCCGTCCGTAGCGATCGTCTATCTCCGGCACAAGGATGAGCGCCCGTTTGCCACGCTCCTCGTAGTTGTAAGCGACCTTGATGAGTTCGAGCGTCTTGCCCGCGTTCATCGTGCTGTATCTGTAGTATAGTTGCGCCATGCAAGCACGTCCCTCTCGATTTCCGCCGCGACCGGTTCGTAGTTTTGATTCAACTTTTCGAGTCCCGCCGTTGCCGTTGTATGATTCCGGTTCCTCCTACAGGATGTCCGAAAGCAGTTTCGCAATGCCCTCTTTGAATTTGATCCACAGCGACCGACGCGCGTAGAGCGCGCGCGTGAGTTCATGACAGCAAGCCATGTCCTCCTCAAAGATGGCTTCCAATTTGTACGCCTCGCCCACGTCGAAGATGAAAGCGTTGGTCTCGAAATTCAGCCGAAAGCTCCGGATATCGAAATTGGCGGAACCCACGGCGCAGACCTCGCCGTCCACCGACATGGTCTTGGCATGCAGAAATCCATTGTCGTAGATGTACACCTTCACGCCGGATCGCAACAACAGGCCGCAATAATAATAGGTCGCCCAGTAGACGAAAATGTGATCGGGCATCGACGGGATCATGATCCGCACATCCATGCCGGAAAGCGCGGCGTTCTGCAAGGTGTCAAATATGCTGCTGTCCGGGACGAAGTAAGGCGTCTGAATGAATATGTTCTTCTGCGCGGATGAGATCATCTTCAGGTATGCGTGCTTCACCTCCTGCCGCAGGGAATCGGGACCCGAACTGACGATCTGTACGGATGTGTCGCCGCAGGCGGCGCCTTGGTTCGCGTACGCCTCATCCAACGAGACATGTTCACCCGACGCCAACCGCCAGTCCAAGAAAAATCTGGCGTTGAGATCCTGTAAGCACTCGCCGCACATGCGCAGATGCGTATCCCGCCAATATCCGAACTTCTTCTTGTTACCCAAGTATTCATTGCCGATATTGAAACCGCCGAGGTAGCCCGTCTTTCCGTCGATGACGACGATCTTCCGGTGATTCCGGTAGTTGAACTTGAGGTTTATCAAACGAAATTTGGGCGGAAAAAAGAAGGCGTATTGCCCGCCGGCCTCGGAAAACTCCTTGAACTGCAGGTAGGTTTGTTTTCGGCTTCCCAACGCGTCAAGCAGGAAGCGCACCCGTACGCCCTCCTTGGCCTTGGCCGTGAGCGCGCGAATGAGCTTGCGCCCGACCGTGTCATTTTTGCCGATGAAGAACTCGATATTGATATAGTCCTCGGCCTC
>JAISGB010000272.1 GCA_031263335.1 Eubacteriales Family XIII. Incertae Sedis bacterium | reverse complement strand
AACACCTCCTCGGATTCCGGACAACGCATCGGCGTCGGCCCTGCGGTACCGAGCGCGATGGCCGCCGACAGGACGATTCCGTCTTCATCGAGAACGCAGACCGCCGCGCTGCCGAGCGTGGATATATCCATCGCTTTCCGCGTGCTCATCTTGATGTACGAGCCACCCCAGTTTTTCATCCCGCCGATGGGCAGAATTATACGTTTCAATATCTCATCCCTGTCTTTGTTCACCTTGCCCGGACCCGCGTAAAAATCCTTTCTCGCAACGGTACGGGTCCCTCGCAGGGAGATCAGCTCAAGCCCGGCGTCTATCGCCAAGAGCGACGGCGCAGAGTCCGCGCTCACAGCGCCGTTGCAGACATTGCCTCCGATGGTCGCGGCGTTCTGTGTCTGCGGGCCGCCCATGGAAAGCGCGGCCGCCTTCAGCATGGGTATTCTTTCACCGATCAGCGGATTCTCAGCGACGTCCGTAAATGTCGAACAGGCGCCGATCGAAAGATCTCCGTTTGCCTCTGCAGCAATCTCTCGCAACTCGCCAATTTCCGACAGGCTGACCAACCGAACGCCTTTCGTACGCTTCGCGCGCATCTTTACTATGATGTCCGTCCCGCCCGCCATCGGAATGGCTTTCTCGTCCTTCGAGAGGATGTCCAAGGCTTCCGCCAAAGTTGATGGTCGGTACAATTCATCTACGAAATACATGGCAAACCTCCTTTCTCCCCTATGCGGACTTGATCGCCATCATCACCCGTTCGGGTGTGAGCGGGATCTCTTTGATCCTTATGCCTGTCGCGTTGTGTATTGCGCATGAAACGGCTGCGGCGACCGGGATGACCGGCGTCTCGCCAAGGCTCTTGTTGCCATAGGCCGACGACGGTTCGTCCGTCTCCACAAAATACCCTTCCATGTAAGGAACATCGGCAAACGTTGGGATCTTGTAGTCCAACATGTTGTCGTTGTTCACCTTCCCTGTTTTCTCATTGACGAGAATCTGTTCAAAAAGGCCGTAGCCTATGCCCATGATATTGCCGCCGCTCAACTGTCCCATCGCGGTCATCGGATTGATGATTCTGCCCGCGTCAACTACGGAAATCAATTTTACGACGTCTACCTTTCCCGTACCCGTATCCACGTCCACGACGGCAAATGTCACGCCGAAAGTCCAGGGGCCGGAACACGGCAGATGGGACTCCTCGTGACAGATCGTGGCTGAGCGGGTGATATCCTCATAGAACATTCGATGGACGATATCTGACAGCGGAACCATATTCCTCTCGTTCTCCGAGTCAACGATGACGCCATTTTTGATATCAAGCCGTGTCCGCGCGACACCCCTCTTATCGGATACCCAGTCTAAGATTTCATCCTTGCAGGCGAGCGCGGCCTTCTTCACGGCGTGGCCCGTCACGTAGGTCTGCCGCGAAGCGTACGCGCCGGCGTCCCACGGACAGATGTCCGTATCGCCGCCGATGACCGTGACCCGGTCGCTGGAAACTCCGAGCGCCTCGGCGCATATCTGCCACATGACAGTATCGGAACCCTGCCCTACTTCCGCACAGCCGATAAAGAGGTTTGCGCTACCGTCCTCGTTCACACTCACGCGCGCGCCGCTCAGTTCCATGGTGTACGGATAACAACTCTGTCCGCAGAGCGTATACGACAGACCGACGCCGCGCTTGATCTTCCCGTCGCCCTTTGGAGCGGCGGCCTGTTCCCTGTACCCGACCGCCTCCGAGCCGATCCTGAGCGCGTCGGCCAAGCCACAGCTGTTGACGTCAATATGCTCGGCGTAATGCTTATCACCGAGCTTGTACGCGACCTGCATACGGTAGTCGAAAGGATCTTTGCCGAGAATATCCGCGATGTGATCGATATGGTTCTCCATCGCAAAGAATATCTGCGGTCCGCCATAGCCTCTGAAAGCGCCCGCTATGAGGATATTCGTATAGATTGTTTTGGCTGTGATTTTCATATTGGGCGTCGGATACATGAACTTGAATTTGTTCTGGAGCGCGAGCATAACGTTGTGCCCATGGGACGAATACGCACCCGTATTGCTGTAAATGATCATTTCACGCCCCAGTATGCCGCCATCCTTCGCGATGGCGGTGCGCAACGTGATGTACGTCGAATGACGCGTCCGCGTCGTCGCCAAGCATTCCTCACGCGTTAATTCAAGAAGCACAGGGCGACCGGTCCGCAGGGCCAGCAAACCCGTGACCGGTTCATAGACGATGTCCGCTTTGCCGCCAAACCCGCCGCCGACCGTCTCGCGGAGGATCCGGACCCGCCCGATATCGATCCCAAGCGCTTTCGCGACGCGCTCTCGCATAATGTACGGAACATGAGTGGAGACGTGGATGACCAGCCTCCCCGCATCATCGAGTTCCGCAAGCTGCGCGTGCGGTTCAATCGGATTGTGCGCGGCGATCGGAGTCTTGTATTCATCCTCGATGATGCGGTCGGCGCGCGCCATCGCGCCGTCAAGATCCCCGCTTTCGAAGGAGTTTTCGTCGCAGATGTTGCCACTGCCGTCGTGGATGTCCACAGCGCCCTCAGCCAGCGCGTCCAAAGGGGTGTAATACGCCGGAAGTTCCTCGTATTCAATCTCGATCAGTTCTATCGCGTCTTCGGCGATTTCAGGCGTGACGGCGGCGACAGCCGCGATGGGATCGCCGACATAACGGACATGCCGCGATAGAATCAGCATATCCTCGGGCGTGTCGGGCGGATCCGGATGACCGCAGGACGTGTAAGGTATCTGAGGCACATCATCATAAGTGAGCACGGTGATCACACCGTCCAGCGCGCGCGCGCGACTGACATCGATTCGTTTGATCATCGCGTGCGGAACCGGACTGCGCAGCAGTTTCGCATGCAGCATGCCTTCCCTGCGTATATCAGCTGTATATAGCGCTTTCCCCGTAGCCTTGGCTACGGCGTCTATTCTTGCAATTTTCTGACCGACAACGTTAATTGACTCCATTTCGTTATCCTTTTTAATCTTTAGTCAGCTCCGGCTCTTTTCCCATGGATGTCTCCATGCGATCCGAGCAGTTTCTCAAGTTCAAAATTGTTTGTTTGCAATCATTTATATTATTTCATTCATCATAGCATATTTTTCAGAATATTTCAACTATTGCGAATAATTTGGTGGTTGGTTTTCCTCCCTGCCACACAGTTCTCTCGCCTTACGGTCAGCCGTCCGCATGACCTTCGCTTCATCGATGCCGGTCAGCTTTCCGTCTTCGGCGATCACATTTCCGTTCACCATAACCAACTTCGCGGGACGCGCATATCCGACCGTCGCCGGCACAGACGCCGGATCCGCATCCGTCCCCGCCAGTTCAAGAAGGTCCGCATCCAGCATGAACAAATCTGCAGCTTTCCCGGCCGCAATCTGTCCGATGTCGTCGCGCCCGAGCAGAGCTGCGCTGCCTCGGGTCGCAATCTTGATCAGTTCGTATCCACCCGGCGCCGCGTTGCTGTACGTGAGGCGATGCAACAGGTACGACGCGCGCAGCTCGGACAGAAGGTTGGAGCAATCATTGCTCGCGCTTCCGTCGACGGCAAGACCGAGCGGTACTCCGAGCTTTAACATATCGGGAACGCGACAGACGCCGGAAGACAATTTCATATTGCTCACGGGGCAGTGCGCCACGCCTGTCTTCGTCGCCGCCAGCAATTCCAATTCTTCATCGTTGAACCAAATACCGTGCGCAAACCACACGTCATCCCCTATCCAGCCGACTTTCTCCATGTATGACAGCGGGCGCAGATTGTGCGTCTCCATGCAAAATTGTTCCTCGTCTTTCGTCTCGCAAAGATGAGTATGCAGACGAACGCCGAGCTTCCGCGCAAGATTTGCGCTCTCCGAAAGCAGTTCCGTCGTGACGCTGAACGGTGAGCAGGGGGCGAGCGCCACACTGTGCATCGAGAAACGCGACGGATCGTGATACTTTTTCACGAGACGTTCACTGTCGGCAAGGATGGTATCGACATCCTGCACCAATTCGTCCGGGGGCAGCCCGCCATCGCTCTCCCCGCGATCCATGCTGCCGCGCGTTGCTGCGAACCGCACGCCGAGTTCATCGGCCGCGTGAAATTGCTCATCAATGA
>JAISGB010000252.1 GCA_031263335.1 Eubacteriales Family XIII. Incertae Sedis bacterium | reverse complement strand
AGACGACGAGGAGACCTTGCGGGAAAAGAACTTTTATCTGAAGGATCGATTCAAACGGCTCAAAGGCGTCCGGTTCCAATTCCACGATACGAAGGCGAGCGTTGTCGAGATGTTGTTGGCCAAGGGGGACAGGCGGACGCTTCGGGCCGTGACGGCCGCCGTCCGCCTCGGTTGCCGGTTCGACAGTTGGCGGGAACACTTCAACTATGAACGATGGATGGAGGCGTTCGCGTCGGCGGGGTTGCCCGTTTCGCGTGAGGACTATACGGAACCGGACGCGCCCCTGCCGTGGGACATCGTCGACACGGGCGTGCCGCGCGCGTTTCTGTTGCGGGAATACGCGGACGCGCGCAAAGTCGGTGAATCGGAAGCGGGAAACGGATGAAATACGTCGCGCAATTTATGAAAAAAGGACGCATCGTCCACATATCCCATCTGGATCTTCAACGGCTTTTCCTCCGGGTGTTTCGCATGTCGGGCATTCTCCCCGCATATTCGGGCGGCTTCAACCCGCATCCGAAATTGAGTTTGGTATTGCCGCTCTCCACGGGCTTCGCCTCCGATTGCGAATACCTCGAAGTGGAGACGACCGAACCCATCGGGGAACTCGACGCGGCGACGGAACGCGTCCGTTCGAATTTACCCGCCGGCGTCACCTTGTTGCGCATGGATGAACGAGAACGCCGATTCCCGGAGTTTGCCGGGTACAAATCGTTGGCTTCCCGCGTGCGATCCGCGGAATACGCAGTCTATTCCCCGTCGTTCCCCGATCTGCGGGAATCCGTTTCCGCATATCTGCGCCGGACGGAGATCCTCGTTGAAAAGGCGGACGGAAAGCCGCCCGCCGATATTCGTCCTCGGATCCGATCCTTCGAATGTACGCGCGTGTTCAATCGATCGGCGCTCTCACGCTGTACGCTCGCGGCGGGCGGCGGCGCGAACCTCAATCCTTTGGTCCTCATGTCCTCTTTCTACGATTTCTGCGGCCACAGCTTGGATGTCTCCGATGTTGAGGTAGCGCGGAAAAATATTTTCTTTGAATAGTATTCCATATATTGACAAATAAAGAATATTATAGTATATTATCGTCGTAGACAGCGCTGCCCACAGGGAAGGAAGTGATGCGTACGATGATTGCGAAATTGAAAAGATTGGGATTCGATCCCTCGAACCCGACTCGGTTCAAGAAACTCTTGATTGCGCTTGGCGTGATCCTTGTCCTGGTCGCGGCTTTGGTCACGCACCTTGCGGGGGACGGGGACGTCGAGGAACCGCCGGCGGTGACGCGGGCCGAGACGATCGAAGCCCCACGGGAGAATGAGCCGGAGGTTGTCCGACCGCCCGAGACGACGAGCAGTCCCGCCATCTACGTGGACGTGTCCGGCGCCGTCAACAAGCCGATGGTCATCGAACTGCCCGCCGGCAGCAGGGTGTTCGACGCCATCGAGGCGGCGGGCGGACCGACGGAACGTGCGGATACGCGCCATATCAACCGAGCGACGCCGCTGAACGATGGGGATCGCGTCTATATCCCCACCGAAGACGAGGTGGCGGACGGCGTCGGTGTTCCGTCCTCCGCGGGCGCGGACGGCGGCGCCGCGCCCGCCGCGTCGGACGGGGGGAAGATCAACATCAACACCGCAGACGCGGAAACCCTGCAACAGTTGACGGGCGTAGGGCCGGCCACCGCCGAAAAGATATTGGATTATCGGGCGCAGAACGGGAATTTCAAGACCACAGAAGAACTCCAAAACGTCAGCGGCATCGGTCCGAAGACCTTTGAGAAGATGCGGGAGAAGATCACGGTCTGAACAGCGGAATGCCCTTCCCGTCAAAGGAAAGGGCATTCCGCCAAAGCAAGGAGAAACAATGTCCCCAAACAAACTGCTGCTCGCTGTAAGGACAACAGTTGTTTGCTACAGTGAGGCCGCGCGGGGTTGCGTCGCCTCTTCCTCCCGCGCCGCTTCGGCTTCCGCTTCCAGCTCGTCCGCCTTTTTCTTCCAATTGGCGGCCGTTTCCGTCGTACGCGCGGTCAGGGTCTCGACGGGTTCGGGCGCTTCCATGTCCGTCGATTTCGCTTTCGCGTTGTTTACCATGCTGTTGATCTTCTCGGGATTGTCCAACATGGGGCAGGGTCTCAGCATGTTCTCACTGAACGGTATGTTCTTGCGGTATTCCATGAACAGGGGAGACTGCAACGCTTCAAGGAGCGTCGCCTCATGGATGTTGACATTGGAATAATGGCAGAATGCGCAGGGTTCCACGTCCCCGGCGGCGTTGATGTGCAGATAACGCCTACCGCCCGCGATGCAACCGCCCGTATACTCCCCGTCATTCCAAAAATCAAGGGCGAAGATGGGTTTGGTCGCCCGAATCTCGCGGACACGGCGATACATATACGCGCGTTGTTCCGGGGTTGCGAGCAGATCCGTGACGGCGTCCTTGCCAACGGGCATATAGGTAAAGTTCCACGCAAACCTGTTGCCCTTTGCGATCATGTCGTCGATGAACTCGTCGGATCCGATGCTGTCGGTATTGTATTTATGATAGCAGGTGGAATATCCGTAGATGAGCCGGTATTTCTTCATCAGCTCCATCGCTTGGATGACCTTGCGGTAGGTACCCTTGCCCCGGCGCATGTCGGTGGCCTCCTCCGTACCTTCGATGGAGAAGGCGAGGGCGAAGTTCCCGACGCGAAGCAGGTCCTTGCAGAATTCGTCGTCCACCAAGGTGCCGTTCGTGAACGAGAGAAAGTAACAGTCGGGATTCTTCTCACAGAGACGGATCAGATCCGCCTTTCTGACAAGGGGCTCGCCGCCCGAGAAGATATAGAACCCGATGTTGAGTTCCTTTCCCTGTTTGACGATGGAATCGAGCGTCTCGTTCGAAAGGTTGTGTTTGTGGCCGTATTGGGCGGCCCAACAACCCGTGCATTGAAGGTTGCACGCGCTTGTGGGATCCATCAGGATGGCCCATGGTATGTTGCAGTCATATTTCTTCTCGAGCTCCGCGGCGGATACGTCCTTGTTGATGGTTGCGGACATGAGAAAACAGCGGACAAATTTCTGGATAAGCTTGTTGTCCACCTCCGCGAACAGACTCTTCACAAACGGACTCCATGGCCCGTTCTCGTCCAACAGTTGCTCCTTCATGACACGGATCTGCGATGTATGCTGTTTGTTCCTGTCCAAT
>JAISGB010000213.1 GCA_031263335.1 Eubacteriales Family XIII. Incertae Sedis bacterium | reverse complement strand
GAGATCGTCGATACGGGGTTCACCGCGTCGATGGAAGATCAGTTGGACGACATCGAGACGAAGGGCATCGACTGGCACAATGTGGTCAAGGACTTCTACGGCGTCCTCAGCGAGGAGCTGAAGATCGCCGACCGGGAGATCGAGAAGGTCGAGTTGCAGGACGAGGTCACGGACGAGATCTGCGAGATCTGCGGGAAACCCATGGTGATCAAGCATGGGCGTTTCGGCGCGTTCCTTGCGTGTTCCGGCTACCCCGATTGCAAGAATACCAAACCCATCGTGACGAAGATCGATGTCAAATGCCCGCTCTGCGGCAAGGACATCGTTGCGCGAAAGAGCCGAAAGGGTCGTTTGTTCTACGGTTGCAGCGGTTATCCGAACTGCAAACAGATCTACTGGAACAAGCCCGTCAACAAAAAATGTCCCCAATGCGGCGCGCTTTTGGTGGGAAAAAAGACAAAGGCCGGTGATTTCCAGTGTTCGAACGCGGATTGCGGTTACCGAGAATAGGCGGAAGGTTGCCGGCGAAGGACGAATCGGAACGACGCCATAGGTGAACGGAGACAAAGGTAAGGAGGGATTTTCTATGGGACGAGGACAATTCCACGCCACGACGATCGTGGCGGTCAGGAGAAGCGGGGACGATGTCTGTATCGGTGGGGACGGGCAGGTCACCATGGGTGAGACATCCGTGATGAAGCATACGGCGAAGAAGGTGCGAAAGATATACAAGAACAGCGTCCTCACGGGATTTGCGGGTTCCGTGTCGGACGCCTTCACTCTCACCGAACGGTTTGAGAAGAAATTGGAGGAACACGGCGGGAACCTGAAACGGGCGGCGGTGGCGTTGGCCCAGAGTTGGCGTTCGGATCAGGCGATCCGAAACTTGGAAGCGTTGATGGTGGCCGCGTCCGGGGAGAGCCTCTTGGTCATCTCCGGCAACGGCGAGGTCATCGAGCCGGACCAGGATTTTGTGGCCATCGGCTCCGGCGGCAATTTCGCGTACGCGGCGGCCAATGCCCTGTACAACCATACGGATATGGACGCGGAGCAGATCGTCAGGGAGGCGCTGATGATCGCATCCTCCATCTGCGTGTATACGAATGATCGGATCACGGTGGAGAAGCTCGGCGACGCCGGGGAGACGGGGAAAGGGGGTGGCGATGATGAGTAACGCGCTGTACCAAATGACGCCCAAGGAGATCGTGGCGGAACTCGACAAATACATCATCGGGCAGGATCAGGCGAAGAAGAGCGTCGCCATCGCGTTGCGGAACAGGTACAGGAGAAGCCTCCTGCCGGATGAGATGCGCGAAGAGGTCACGCCCAAGAACATCCTCATGATGGGTCCCACCGGCGTGGGAAAGACGGAGATCGCCAGACGGCTCGCAAAGCTGATGGACGCGCCCTTTGTGAAGGTTGAGGCCACGAAGTTCACGGAAGTGGGCTATGTGGGGCGGGACGTCGATTCGATGATCCGCGATCTGGTTGAATCTTCCATCCGCATCACGAAGCAGAAGCGGCTTCAGGAGAAGTACAACATCGCGGAGGAGATCGCGGAGGAAAAGATCGTCGAGGCCATCGTGCCGGGCAAGAAGAAGGCGTCCCACGGAGGTCCCATCAAGGGGCCGTTTGACTTTATCATGGGCGGTGCGCAACAGAATCGGCCGCAGGAGCCGGAAGCGAAGGACGACAGGGCGGAATCCGAGATCGAGCTGACGCGGGAACAGGTGCGGCAACAGGTGCGTGACGGCCTTTTGGACGAGCAGTACATCGAGATCGAGGTGAACGACAATCCGCAGATGAACCAACTCGAT
Source organism: Eubacteriales Family XIII. Incertae Sedis bacterium (assembly GCA_031263335.1). Lineage (GTDB taxonomy): Bacteria > Bacillota > Clostridia > Peptostreptococcales > Anaerovoracaceae > JAISGB01. Next base: position 7,334 of record JAISGB010000213.1, on the reverse strand, counting down.
ATGGGCAACGAGGGCATGAACATCGCCATCGGAAACATCTTCGACGCCATCGGCGGAGGGCAGAAGAAGAAAAAGAAGAATGTCAGGGTGAAAGATGCGCGGAAGATCCTGCGCGAAGAGGAGGCGCAGAACCTCATCGACATGGAGCAGGTGACCTCGGAGGCGTTGGAGAACGCGGAGCAGAACGGCATCATCTTCATCGATGAGATCGACAAGATCGCCTCCGGCGGCACGCTCCGCTCCGGCGCCGACGTCTCTCGCGAAGGCGTACAACGGGATATCTTGCCCATCGTCGAGGGCAACGTGGTGAACACGAAGCACGGACCCGTCAAGACGGATCACATCCTCTTTATCGGGGCGGGCGCCTTCCACATCGCCAAACCGACGGATCTCATTCCGGAGTTGCAGGGTCGATTCCCCATTCGCGTGGAGTTGGAAAATCTCACGAAGGAGGCCTTCGTTCAGATCCTCACCGTGCCGGAGAACGCCTTGCTCAAGCAACACAGGATGTTGCTCGAGACAGAGGGGGTCAATGTGACCTTCACCGACGATGCGGTGAACGAGATCGCGGAGATCGCCTACATGACCAATGAACAGACGGAGAACATCGGGGCGCGGCGTCTCCATACCATCATGGAGAAGCTCTTGGAGGACATTTCCTTCAACATTCCCGACATCGAAAACGACGATGTGCGCATAGACGAAGCCTATGTCAAGGAGAAGTTCATCGATCGGATACACGCCGACGACATCGATCGGTTTATACTCTGATCCGGGGCAAATTAAGACGATTCAACGGCAGGGGCCGCTCGGTTCGCGGGAACCGGGACGGCTCCTGTCTTGTATTCGCCGCGTTAAATTGTGCGTACGGACAAGAATATTTTGATATTTCAAAAAATTCCCTTTACAGCCGCCGGTTTTCGGATATAATGTTTTTGGAACGGATCATTTTGAACCGGGTTCGCGCGCGTTTTATTTGAAGCCGGGCGAAGGATCCGCGATCGACGGTATGTTATTCCTACCAATGTGAGGGGAAAAGGGAAATGGAACGAACAATCCTTGAGAAAGTGCGGAAACTCAATTGGGTTTTGCAGGAGAGCAGCACGGGCGTGTTTTCATTTGACGATCTGTGCGAGATTCTCAGTGAACTCATGGACGCCAATGTCTATGTCACGAATTTCGCGGGAAAGGTGATCGGCGTACATTATACGATACGTTCCGACAGCGCGGCGGTCGACGATCCGGAGACGGGGCAGCAGAAGTTGCCCGGAGAGTACAATGACGAGATGCTGAAGGTCACCGAGACGGTCTCCAATCTGAAGGCGGACGAGGCGCTGAAGATATTCAAATACGATTACGACACCTATGATAAGTTGCATACGATCATTCCCGTATACGGCGGCGGGGATCGGCTCGGCACGGTCATCCTGACGCGGTACGCGCCCGTGTTTACCGATGAGGACCTGATCCTGGGGGAATACGGCGCCACCGTCGTCGGCTTGGAGATTCGGCGCAGGCAGAAGTTGGATGAGGACGAGGAAGCGCGCGTGAAGGCGACCGTCCTCAAGGCCATCGGCACGCTGTCGTATTCGGAGATCGAGGCGATACAGCAGATCTTCAACGAGTTGAACGGCAATGAGGGACTCTTGGTGGCCAGCAAGATCGCCGACCGTTCCGGCATCACGCGTTCCGTCATCGTGAACGCCCTGCGGAAGTTGGAGAGCGCGGGCGTCATCGAATCCCGATCCTTGGGCATGAAGGGGACGCACATCAAGATACTCAACGATAAGTTTATTGACGAATTGAAAAAGACGAAATTTTGAATTGATTAAGTACTATACGGTCCGGAACGCCGCGTCATCGGAGCTGATCGTCGAAAAATCGCGATTCATCGGTCACATTCGGGAAGCCGGTTCCAAGGATGAGGCCGATCGCTTTTTTGCGGGAATCCGGGGGACACACAGGGCTGCGACCCACAATGTCCCCGTCGTCGTCATCGGCGCCGGCATGGAATTCCAATGGGCCGGCAGCGACGGCGAACCGCAGGGTACGTCGGGCGCCCCCATCCTTCGTATGCTGACGTCCGAAGGCGTCACGAATACGGCGTTGATGGTCACGCGGTATTTCGGCGGCGTCAAATTGGGGACGGGCGGCCTTGCGCGCGCCTATACCGCGACCGCGAAGGCCGCGCTCGATGCGGCGGGCGTCGTCGCGGTGGAATCGGGCGTGGCGTTTCGGTATGAGATCGGGTATGCTTATATGGATAAGCTTAAGGTGGTATGCGAGCGCGGCGGGTTCGCTCTCGGGGATCCCGTATTTGCGGACGTCGTCTCCGTCACGATCACCGCGCGCGAAGAGGACGCGGCGCGTGTGATTTCCGCTGTCACCGGTTTGACGGGCGGCGCGGGGCGGTTGATCCGCCGCGCGGATTGCGAGATAAGGGCGTGAGCGTGCAGGATTGAAGACGAAACGGAAAAGCGGACAGAAGGTCGTGCGGGAAGCGCGCGCGAGGGTGCTGAAGGACAGACGCGTTTTTGAGGGCTTGTCGAAGATCGAGTATGATGCCTTTGCCGCGATCGCGCACACGGAATTCGTCAGCTTGGAAACAGGAACGGTGCTGATCGAGGAGGGCGAAAAGACGGAGACGTTCTGGATCATCGCGCTCGGCCGGCTGCGCGGCGCGAGATACTATTACGATGGGACGCTCGATCTCGTGCAGATGTATGCGGAGGGAGACATCGTGGGTCTTGACGTGACCTGCACGAAGACGAAGAAGAGTCCGCTCGAGATCGCCTCTATGGAGGACGCGGAGTTGGTATCATTTGACATTTCCGATTTTGGCGACGCGCGGCTCCCCACCGTGACGCGGGATAAACTGAGGGGAAATATCGTCCGGCTCTTGGCGGACGAGAGCATCCGAAAACAGTACAAGATAGACGTGTTGTACCAGAAATCCCTGCGCCGTCGCATCGCCGTTTTCCTGCGGCACATGAGCGAAAAAAAGGGTAGCCCTTCCTTCGAGATCAATATGGATCGGGAACAGTTCGCGCGCTATCTCGGCGTGAACCGCAGCGCTCTGTCGCATACGCTCAGCGTGATGCGGAAGGATGGCGTGATCTCGTTTCGGAAGGGTCATTTTGAGATACTCGACAAGCAAGCCTTGGATGAGAAAGAAACATGATCTTTGAATGGACGGATGAGAAAATTGAATTCTTTGCGCGCGCCGGCGCCTATACGGGTTTTCACCGCAAGCTCGCGGGACTGATCCTGCCCTATATGGGCGCGGACGAGGATGTCATTGATGTCGGTTGCGGGTTGGGGCTGATCGACTTTGAACTCGCCTCCCGCGTGCGCTCGATCACGGCCGTCGACGAGCATCCGGCCGTGATCCGATACATGCGGGATCGCGTCCGCGCGCGCGGCCCGCGCAATATATTTCCTCGGATCGCGGACGCGCGCGTCGTCTCCGGCGGCGATTGGGACGTGGTATTGCTGAGTTTCTTCGGAACACCCGACGCCGGTCTGAAATACATGATCTCGGAGGCGGGGAAGCGCGTCGTCATCATCACGCACGGAGAGGACACCGACCCCGTTCACAGCTTGGTCAAACCCAAGGTGAAGAAGGTGTTCGCGCGGGATATGGAGGAGTTCTTCTTGGCCGAGCGATATGCTTATCGCAAGCACATCGTCGATCTGGATTTTGGACAGCCGCTGAGATCCATGGAGGAAGCCGTGTATTTTCTCGAATCCTATTCCTTGGAACAGGACGCGGAGGCGAAGAGGACGCGCTTGGATTTCCTGTTGAAGCGCGTCGTCGAGACGGGCGACGCCACCTATCCCTATTTTCTGCCGAAGCCCAAGAATGTGGCGGTATTCGCGGTCGAACGGTAGCGGTGATTACGCAACGATCGCGGCGGTTGCATTGTTCTTCCTTTCGCCGGTATAATAGCAGGCAATGGTTTGCAAGCATCTTGTGTTTTGGCTTTAGGAGGAAAAATGAAACAAAAACGAAATTTATGGTTGGCCTTGCTTCTCGTTTTCGCATTGACGCTGTCATCGTTCGCCGCCTGCGGCGGGGATCGGTCCGATCAAGGGAAAACGTCCGGGGACACGCCCGCGCAAGCGGAGGACGCCGTCAAGGGTTCCGTCATGATCGCGGCGGCGGCCAGCCTTGAAAACGCGCTTACCGAGGAACTTATCCCTCTGTTCGGGAAGGAATACCCGGAGGTGGAAGTCACGGGGACCTACGACAGCAGCGGGAAACTTCAGGAGCAGATAGAGGGAGGACTCGGCGCGACCGTGTTCTTCTCCGCCGCGACCAAACAGATGGACGCCTTGGCGGACGGCGGTTACGTCGATCGCGCAAATGTCGTGAATCTGCTCGAAAACGAGATCGTCCTGATCACATCCCCAAACAGCGCGACGACCGTCACATCCTTTGAAAACATCACGAATGCGGCGTCGATCGCCATCGGGGATCCGGCATCCGTACCTGCGGGCCAATACGCGCAGGAAGCGCTGACCTCCCTCGGCCTTTGGGATCGCGTGGCGCCGGGCGCCAGTCTCGGAACCAATGTAACGGAGGTACTTAATTGGGTTGCGGAAGGGAGCGCGGAGGTGGGCATCGTCTACGCCACGGACGCCGCGTCCATGGCGGACAAGGTGAAGGTCGTGTCCGTCGCGCCGGCGGGCAGCCTGAAGACGCCGGTCGTCTATCCCGTCGCCATGTTGGCCGGCACATCAGAGGACAATACGGAAGCATCGAAAAAATTCGTCGAATTCCTACGGAGCGCGGCGGCGATGGCCGTATTTGAACAGTACGGTTTTAAGCCGGCCTCATTGGAGGCGCGGCCCTGTTTGCCGCCGATCGGTTCGGATTGCCGATCGGCGGCAACGCGACAACATTTATTTTATGGTATGATTGCCTATGGAATTTGCGCCGATACTCATATCCTTAAAGACCGCGTGCGTCGCCATCGTCTTCACCTTCGTGATCGGGACATGGTTGGCCTATGCCGTCTGCCGCGCCAAGAACAATATCCTGCGTACGGTGCTTGACGCGTTTTTGACCTTGCCCCTCGTCCTGCCTCCCACGGTGGCGGGTTTCTTCCTGTTATATATCTTCGGGGTATACCGACCGATCGGCAGTCTGCTTGCCCGTATGGGCGTGAAGTTGGTGTTCTCGTGGCAGGCCACCGTGTTGGCCGCGACGGTGATCGCGCTTCCCCTCATGTATCGTTCCGCGAAGGCCGCGTTTACGCAGGTGGATCCTCTGCTTCTGCAGGCCGCTCGCACCCTCGGCCTGTCCGAGACCGCGATCGTCTTTCGCATCCTCTTTCCGTTGGCGTCCCCGGGGCTGATGTCCGGCGGGATACTCGCTTTTTCGCGGGGCTTGGGGGAGTTCGGCGCCACTGCCATGATCGCGGGCAATATCGCGGGCGTGACGAGGACGATGCCCTTGGCCATCTATTCCTCCGTCAGCGGCGGCAGGATGGAGGAGGCGTACAGATATGTGATCGTCTTGGTTCTCATATCCTTTCTCTTTGTCTGCGTGTTGAACTTCGTGTCGGATGCGCGTTCGAAAAAATATCGTCCGGACGATCGGAGGCGGACATGAGACATTCGGCGGCGGGGTTCGGATCATGAGCCTCCGTGTGGACATCCGCAAACGCTACAAGGGATTCACGTTGGAAGTGGGTTTCGAGAACGGGGACGGTACGCTCGGCATCCTCGGCGCCTCGGGCAGCGGCAAGAGCCTCACGTTGAAATGTATCGCGGGGTTGGAATCCCCGGATGAGGGCGTGATCGTATTCAACGGCAGGACGCTCTTTGACTCGGCGGCGCGGATCGATCTTGCGCCAAGGGAGCGCAATGTTGGATATCTGTTCCAAAATTACGCACTTTTCCCACACATGACGGTTTGGGAGAATATCGCCATCGCCATCCGGGGACGCCGCGCGAAGGATAAGGCGGCGACGGTGTCCGCGTTGCTTGAGCGATACGGGCTTGCGGGCTTTGGGGATCGTTATCCCGCGAAACTGTCGGGCGGCCAACAGCAACGGGTGGCTTTGGCGCGGATATTCGCCTATGAGCCGGGCATCCTCATGCTTGACGAACCGTTCTCCGCTTTGGATGCCTTTCTGCGGGAGAACATGCAGATCGAGTTGCTTCGGATCATCTCCGAATATGACGGCGACGTGCTGTTGGTCACCCACAGTCGCGACGAGGTCTATCGGATATGCGACAATCTGCTGATCATGGACGGAGGCCGGATCGATACGCGGGGTGAAACGAAGGCGGTGTTCGCCGACCCCGGCAATGTACGGGCGGCGCGCATCACGGGTTGCAAGAACACCTCGCGCATACGGAAGCTGTCGGAACACCGACTGCTCGCGACGGACTGGGGAATGGAGTTGGAGACCACCCGAGCCATCGCGGCGGATCATACCCACATCGGCGTCCGCGCCCATGATTTCTCCGTCACGCGCGGGAAGGGCGCCGGAGTGCAAAACGAGATCGCGGTTTCCGCGGAACATGCGGTGGAGGGGCCGTTTGACAAGACCGTCCTGTTTCGCGTTGCGGACGACGCGGATCGCGCGCGGGAGATCATCCGTTGGATCTGCGACAGAAACGAGGATATTGCGAACGTGCGCCGCCTCTTTCTCGACGGCGACGACATCCTGTTGTTGCGCGGCGGATCCGAACGCGACAAATGACTCCGCGAATTTTATATTTTCATGATATAATATTATCCATCGGAGGGCAGTTATGCTTACAAACATTGAACTGGAAACCGCAACAGACTTGGTCGGTCGCGGACAGGAACGCCTCGACGCGGAGGAGATCTCGCTCGGGGATGCGAACGGGCGCGTACTCGCAGAGGATGTATTCGCCGCGTTGGATCAGCCCGCCTTTCCCCGTTCCCCTTTGGACGGATACGCCTTGATCGCGGCCGACAGCGAGGGGGCGTCCGAGGAGACGCCGGTCAAATTGCGCGTGGTCGAAAAGATCTACGCGGGTGATTGGACGGATCGCCGCGTGGAGCGCGGGGAGACTGTCCGGCTTATGACGGGCGCCGTCATCCCGGAACCTTGCGACTGCGTGATCCGGCAGGAGGATACCGACGGCGGCGAGGAAACGGTATCCGTCCGTCAATCCCTGCGCCAATGGCAAAATTACTGTTTTCAAGGTGAGGATTACAAGCGGGGGACCTTGCTTTTGCCGGCGTCCCGCCGCCTCGATCCCGCCGCGATGGCCGTACTCGCGAGCGCCGGCATCTCAACCGTGCGCGCTGTCAGGAAACCCATCGTATCGATCGTGTCGACGGGCAATGA
>JAISGB010000205.1 GCA_031263335.1 Eubacteriales Family XIII. Incertae Sedis bacterium | reverse complement strand
GGTACGTCCTATGTCGCCGGCGTCGTCGGTATCTGCTATGGCATGATAGAGGGTTGCGTGAACGAGGCGTCGATCGCCGCTTCCGCGACCTCCGCAACCTATGCGGGCGGCGTCGCGGGCCGGCTGTACGGAACGGCGACAAATTGTAGAAACACGGGCAATGTACAGGCGAAGAACACGGTCGGCGGCGTTGCGGGCGGCCTGTCCTCCGACGGGCTGATCGTTTCGGCGACGAATACGGGGTCGGTGGGCGCGGAAACGTCGAACGCCGGCGGGCTCTGCGGCGTCGCGGAAAACAACGCCGAGGTAAGGAATTCCGTCAACAAGGGTTCCGTCTCCGGCGCCTATAATATCGGCGGCGCGGTCGGGGCATTTTCGGGCAAGGGGACGCTCGACGGCCTCCGCAACGAGGGGAACGTCAACGCGGCGTCGACGGCGACGACTTCCTCCTACGGTGTGGGCGGCCTCATCGGCAATTCGTCGGCGGGCGGGACGGTCGCGGGCGGCGTGAACCTCGGCGCGGTGAGCGGCAGTGTACAAAATACGGGCGGCGTCGTCGGCTATATGACCTTGGCCGGCGCGGCGCGCGCCTGTTACAACGGCGGAACCGTGACGGGATCGGCGTCCCGCGACGCCTCGGCGATCGGCGGGGTCGTCGGCGCCGTCAACAACAACCAATGCGCCGTATCGGGCAGTTACAACACGGGCGCCGTTTCTCACTCAGGTACATATTCCGCGCACATCGGGCCGATCCTCGGTCGCTATCTGCCGACCGGCGCGCCCGACGCGGGCAAGTACACGGGGAATTATTATGCCGAGGGTTCTGTTTCGGCGTCCGTGACCGTCGTCGTCGGGACCGTCGTGACAGAAGCGAACCGTGAAGCGGTGCGAACCCTCCTGTCCGGGATCACGGACGAGCGCGTCGTCCTGTCGATGAATGGTTATCCCGTCCCCTTCATCCTGTATGACGGGCCGATCGCCACGGGCGACGCGGATTCGGATACGAAGGTTACCTTGGTCGATGCGCTTCTGTGCGCGCGGGCCGTGATCGGGCAAGCGACGTTCACGGAAGCGCAGATGATCGCTACGGACATGGACAGAGATGAAAAACTCACGTTGGTGGACGCCTTGGCCATCGCGCGCAAGATCATCATGGGCTGACGGGGGGGATGACGATATGACGGGGCAACGGAGCGAGAGAGAAAACAGAAGGAGGCCGGGACGGATCGGGGCGTCATTCGCCGTGATCCTGCTTGCGGCCCTCTGCCTGTCCATGTACGTATTCCCGCCCTTGGACGCGATGGCGGCGCGCGCTCCGGGCGGTATATCCTATCTCGACGACGGTGGGGAGACCGGCGGGAAGCTGCCGGCGCCGACCATAGAGTGGCCGACGGCGACGGACATCCGCTACGGGCAACAGGTCGCGGCGTCCGCGCTGATCGGAGGCTCGACGCAATACGGCTCCTTCCAATGGGCGCCCGCCGACGCGGGGCTTTCGCCGTCTGCGGGGACATACCGCTACACGGTCCATTTCACGCCGAGCGCGGACACGCAGAACAACTATGAACCCATCGTCGCCCGTTCGGCGCGCGTGGGACTGACGGTACTCAAGGCGGATCCGGCCGTCGTCTTTCCGACGACGTCCCCCGTCATGGAGTTCTCCGGCCTGCGGCTCAGCGCCGTCCCCTTGGACGGCGGGAGCGGGGACGGTTCCTTCGCGTGGTCCGATCCCGATATCGCGCCCGCGGCGCCGGGCGGCCTGTTCGACGTCGTCTTTACGCCGAACGATACGGCGAATTACAATACGGTCACGCGGCGCGTGTACTTGACCGTCATCTCCGACAATGTGCAGGACGAAGAACATTACGATTCGACCTATACGGCGAACACCCTGTCGATCCGCGTGGGCGTCTTGGGCGGCAAGTGGAAGACCCTGAAAACCTATAACTACATGGATATCTGGCGGAATTTTGAGATCTACGATCAGATGTACAGTTGGATCGACAACGGCAGTTTCCTCATATTGCAGGCTGTGCGGGGCGTCTATCTGTGGGATCTGCTCGAGGACGCGATGAATTCGGACGGCGTGCTCTATCCCAACAACGGCGCGGTTCAAGTAATGTATTTCCATTGCAAGGACAAGGGCTACTATATCAACATGTCCCCGGACTCGCTTTTCGGCGTCGACCGGTTTTACTTTCCGAACCTCGCGGGCGGTTGGGATTTCGCGCACAACAACTATCCCTACGGCGACTACGCCGCGTGGGAGGGCGCCCAACCGGTATCGCCTGTGATCGCCCTCGAGGAATACCGCCACCGCGTCAATGATGAAGTCTGGCGCGATCCGAACGCCTATTGGGACAAGATCACGTCCGGCGCGCGATTCCGCCTCGCGTGGGGGATGCCTTCCCCCACATCGAGGACCGGACACGATTCGGCGAAATACATCGACCGCATCGATCTGGTCCTGAACGCGACCATGATCACGGGGGACGGGCCGCTTGGGGACTATTACGGCGAATTTACGGAAGAACAGGATCCGGCGCCGGATGAGGATGATCCCGTCCCGGCTGCGCCCGGCGAGCCGTACATCGGCGCGAACAGCTTTTCCTATGCCCTCAAGGACGCGCGCGCCCTGACGGAGGCCGGCGTCAAATCCCGATCCGGCGTCGTCGCGCGGGACGCGGACGGGAACGCCGTGAGCGCGGCGAACATCACCGTGGATTCGGCGCAGCTCGCCGCCATCAGGGGCGCGACGACTGCGGGCGGCTATCCCCTCTCGTTCACCTACGCGCCGGGCGGCGGCGGGCGCGCGGTCACGGCGAACATCACCGTCACGCTCAGAGGCGACGGTTCGGGCGACGGCACGGGTACGGGCGACGGTTCCGGGCCGGGCAGCGGCTCCGGGAAGGGCGACGGTTCGGGTTCGGGCAGCGGCTCCAAGACGGGCGCCGGCGGCAGTGCCGCGACATCCGGCGATCACGCGGGACAAGGGACATCCGTCGGCATCGTGCGACAGAGCGGGGAGAACGGGATCGTGGAATTGGTACTGAGCGACGGCAGGACGGTCGAGGCGGTGGAGTTGGACACGATCACGCCGACCGGCGTTTCTCCGGACTTTAACGCTTCTTCGATCCTCGGCGCGGATCTGTTGCGCGCGGGCCGGCTGACCATGCTCGAAACGGTCGGAGGCGGAGGCGACGGTTCCGAAGGCGGCGGGAGCGAGATCAAACCCATCGCCGTACCGCTGTCCCTGCCGCCCATCGATACACGCATATTCGCGGCGGTCCTGTCGGTTCTCGCCGCGTCATTCGCGTTGGGCGGGCTGTCCGCCTACCTGACAGGACGGAATGCCTCACGGAAAGGAGCCTTGCTTTGGATTCGGGCACGATAAAGGATGCGATACATACGATCTCGTCGTCATTGGAGATACCGGCCATCATCATCCTGATCTTGGCTGTCGTCGTCACCCTGTTTCAGTTGGGTGGCGTCATCGTCGAATATTTCGTCGAGCGCCGAGGGAAGAGGCCCGACGTGCCGCGCGTCTTGGAGGATATCGCGGGAAAGGCTCCGGAGGAGATGGCGGACATCCTGAAAGCGGGCCGGTTCCAAGGGCGGCAGGAGGATCTCTTCCTGCGTCTGCTGAGGAGTACGGCCGGCGTCGGGGAGGAACGGAAACTGTTGGCGATACAGCTGCTGTCGCAGGAGGAAGCCCGGCTCAACAGGCGGATCGCGATCACGGACATCATCGCGCGCATCGGGCCGATGTTCGGGCTGATGGCGACGCTGATCCCGCTCGGCCCCGGGCTGATCGCGCTCGGAAGGGGCGATACGCACGCGCTCGCGGACTCCCTGCTCACTGCCTTTGACGCCACCGTCGCGGGGCTTGCGGCGGCCGGCGTGGCCTTCATCATCTCCAAGGTGCGCAAGCGTTGGTATCAGGCCGATCTCGCGACCGTGGAGACGATCTTGGAGGGGGTGGTCCTCTGATGTTGCGCGGGAGCCTCGGAGGCCGGAGGCGTTATTTCGAGGAAGAGGACGCCAACCCGATGGAGGGCGCGATCAACATCGTGGACGCGATGCTCGTATTCGCCTGTGGGCTCATGCTCAGCTTAGTCATCTACTGGAACGTGGATATCCAAAACAAGGAACTCGTTCCCGTCGAACAGGGCGCGGAGGTCTCGGAGATGGACAGTATGGCCGAGGAGGTACGGGATACGGTCGACGACGAGGCGCAGTACGAGAGGATGGGTACGGTCTACGTAGATCCGGCGACCGGAAAGATGTACTTGGTGCAGGGCGACGGCGAGGCGCGGGACGAAACGGAGGAAGGCGCGGACGAGGCGCCGTAGCCGGACGCGTTCGCGAGCGGAGGAAAGATCTATGGGTGTTGGCGTACATGGCTCGTCCCGGCGATTTCTCGCCGGTTTTGCGTCGGTCGCGGTTTCGTTTGCGATCATCGCGTCGCTTTTGTCCGGTTGCACGACGGAACCGTCGAAACTGCGGTACTTGGACGAGGAGATAGCCGTCTCGGGCCTGACGGGGGAGGAATTCACGGTGACCGTCGGGGAACTGACGGCGCTCGACGCGGTCAGCAAGAAGGCGGAGGGGCTTCGTTCCAACGGGGACGTCGTCAAATTCACGGCGGTGGGCCCCACGATAGACACCTTCCTCGAAGCCTACGGCAAGAGCCGCGCCGATTTCACGGGCGTGCGGTTCAGCGCGACGGACGGTTATTCCGTCATCATTCCCAAAGAACTCTTTGAAAAGCGCGAGATCGTGCTCGCGTATATGAACGGCGGTCGGGCGCTTGACCGAAAGAACGCGCCGTTGCGGGCGATCGTGATCGACGAACGGGCGATGTATTGGGCGCGCATGATCGATCGGATCGAATTCCAGACGGGGGACGAGGCGACGACGACGAGGCGGATCGTGTTCTTGGATACGGTGTTGCCCGCGCTTAAGGGCGCCTACAGCGAGGAGGAGGGCGGCGACATCGTCAGCGTCATCGACCTGTTCGGCCGGTACGGCGGCATGTCGGAGGGCGGCAAGGTCTATCTGTCGGCGTACGACGGCCTGAAAAAGAACGAGACGATCGAGAATTTCCTGAAGGGCTACATCAAGTACACGGGCGAGAAGACGCCGCAGTTCTGTTCTCCGGATCTGCCGCCGGGCATGAACATGGACGGCATCGTCCGCGTTCATTCCGAGGGGATCGTCTATTTCTCGCTTGCCCGCGCCTCGGAGCTGTTTTCGGCGAAGACATTCGACGGGCAGGACGGGATCGGGGTCGGCGATATCATCCGCGAGACGGGCTTCCTCTCGTCGAACGCGTTTCGATTGGAGGACGTGAACGGCGAGACGAAGCTTGTGAGCGGCGGCGACATGTCGGCGGGCGTGTTCGTGGAAGAGGGCGGATCATGGACCTTCCTCGGGCCGGACGGTCTGCGTTTTGAGAATGTCGCTCTCTTCGAGTCCGCCGACGCGGATATGGGGCAATAGGCGTGCGCGGTCGCTTCGGATCGCGATCTGCGACTGTTTCGGGCGCGGCGCGGCGGACTCGCGGCTTTGGCTCGCGTTGGCCGGCTCTCCCGTCGGCTATCGTCTT
>JAISGB010000141.1 GCA_031263335.1 Eubacteriales Family XIII. Incertae Sedis bacterium | reverse complement strand
GCCGTTGCTCGGTAAATTACCGCTCTATTTCCGATTCTATGAGAGCGACGAGGAATTCCCCGCGCGTATCACCCTGCTCTGGGATGAAAACACCCTGCGTTTCGTGCATTACGAGACGCTCTACTACATCGCGGAACTGTTCTTCAAACGGCTGAGGGAATTGATCGGGAAATAAAGGATTGGCGGAACTGTTCTTCAAACGGTCCGACAGTCTGCCTTGGATATCGAAAAAACAAACGGCGCCCGCTTTCGCGGACGCCGTTATTTGGAAAAACGTTGCGTTCCCGTTATCGCTCGGAACTGCGGTCCAAGGTCTCCTCATAGAGATCCTCGGCCTTGTCCCAGTCGTCGATGATCCGGGGGATCACCTTGTAGAGATCGCCGACGATGCCGTAGTCCGCCACCTCGAAGATGGGCGCGTCCGCGTCCTTGTTGATGGCGATGATGATATCCGATGTCTGCATGCCCGCCAAATGTTGGATGGCGCCCGAGATGCCGCAGGCGAAATAGATCTTGGGTTTGACGGTGGTACCCGTCTGCCCTACCTGATGCGACTGATCGATCCAACCCGAATCGACGGCCGCCCGCGAGGAACCCACGACGCCGCCGACCTTGTCGGCAAATCGTTTGATCAGATCGAATCCGGACGCGTCGCCGAGTCCCCGACCGCCGGAACAGATGATGTCCGCGTCCGTAAGGGAGACGATCTCCTTGGCGCTTTTCACCACATCCAAGACCTCAATGCGGATATCGTCCGCCGACAACGTGGGATCGACCTTTACGATCTCGCCCTTCGCCCCGACTTCCCGTTCCCGCCGCGCCATGACGCCGGGACGCACCGTAGCCATCTGAGGCCGGGTCCTCGGGCAGACGATGGTCGCCATGAGATTGCCGCCGAAGGCCGGACGCGTCTGCTTCAAGCCCTTGTCGTCCGAGTTCGGGTCCAGATCCGAGGTATCCAAGGTGGTGCTCTTGTTCGCGTAGTCGATGTAGCTTCCCACCTTGACGTCCAAACGCGTACAGTCCGCGGTCAGCCCCGTATTGAGGCGCGCCGCGACCCTCGGCGCCAGATCCCTGCCGATGTGGGTCGCGCCGAACAGGACGATCTCCGGCTTGTAGACTCTGATGGTATCCGTAAACACCTTCGTATAACCGTCCGTCGTATAGTTTGCGAGCAGATCGTCCTCGATGATGTAGACGCCGTCGGCGCCGTATTCGAAGCACTCCGCACTGAGAGACCGGACCCGATCCCCGATGAGGACGGCGTACACCTTCGTGTCCGCGCCGATCTCACGCGCAAGCCTTCGCCCCTCGCCGATGAGTTCGAGCGCCACATTCATGATCTTGCCCTTGCGTTGCTCGGCAAAGACCCAGACGTGCCGGTAGGCCGACAGATCGACGGCAAGCGCCTCCCCTTCTTCGCCCGGATCGATCGCCTCTACGGGGCATTTGGGGACGCAGACCTTACAGGACGTGCATTTTTCGTTGATCACCGCGATCTTCCCGTCCATGTCGATCGCGTCGAAGGGGCAGGCTTTTACACATATCTTACAACCGATGCATTGATCTTTTATTACTGTTATCGCCATGTTCTCCCCCTCCTATATCACGTGCTTGGACTTGAGTCCAATCAAGAGTTTGTCCGCCAATTCCTTTTCGGTATCTCCTTCGATCAGGATGCCCTTACCCTTGGGCGCCGGCGTGAAGGAGCGGAACACGTTGGTCGGGGAAGGAAGGAGTCCGACCTCCTTCTCGGGATCGACGCCGAGATCGGCGGCGCTCCATGTGGGTATCTCCTTGCGCGCCGCGTCAAAGATGCCGCCGACAAACATGTATCTCGGCACGTTGAGTTCCTTGATGGCGGTCAGCATACAGGGGGTCTTGATACGGATCAACTCATAACCGTCTTCCAATTTTCGTTTCACGGTAATGGTTTTCCTGTCATCTTCTATGGAGAATTCCGTCACGTAGGTGACCTGCGGAATGTTCAATTTTTCGGCCATCTGCGGCCCCACCTGCGCGGTGTCCCCGTCGATCGCCTGACGTCCCGCGAAGATCAGATCGAAATCGCCGATCTTCTTGACCGCCGCCGCCAACGCGTTGGACGTGGCCCACGTATCGGAACCGCCCAAGGCCCTGTCGGATGCGAGTACGGCCTCATCCGCCCCCATGGCGAGACACTCGATCAGCATGTCCTTCGCCTGCGGCGGCCCCATCGTCACGACCGTGATGTGGGTGTCGGGATATCGATCCTTGATCTTCAACGCCTCCTCCAAGGCATTGGCGTCGTCATGGTTCAATATGCTCGGCACACCCTCCCGCACGAGCGTCTTGGTCACCGGATCGATCTTGATCTCGTTCGTATCCGGCACCTGCTTCGCACATACTATGATATTGAATGGCATATGTTCCTCCTCTTATTTGCGAAGTAACTACATCAATTGAGCAGCTCTGATTGGATATATATTATTTGGCGAATATCGAAGCCGCGATGACGAGCTTCTGCGCTTCCGACGTACCCTCGTATATCTCCGTGATCTTCGCATCGCGCATCATGCGTTCCACCGGATAGTCACGCGTATAGCCGTAGCCGCCGTGCAACTGTACGGCCTTGGTCGTGACGTACATCGCCGTCTCCGAAGCGTAGAGCTTCGCCGCTGCCGATTCGGGTCCGTAGGGCAGACGCCGATCCTTGCTGTCGGCCGCCCTGTAGATCAGGAGCCGCGCGGCGTCGATGCGCGTCTTCATGTCCGCCATCTCGAAACGAAGCGCCTCCATATCGGCCAACCGTTTGCCGAACTGTTTCCGCGCCTTCATGTATTCCACCGTCACATCGAACGCGCCCTGCGCAATGCCCAACGCTTGGGAGGCGATGCCGATGCGCCCGCCGTCCAAGGTCGACAGCGCGATCTTGAAGCCCTGCCCCACCTCGCCGAGCAGGTTTTCCTTCGGCACCTTGCAGTTTTGAAACACCAAGTCCGTGGTGGAGGAGCCGCAAATACCCATCTTGTCCTCGGTCTTGCCGATGGAAAAGCCTTCGAAGCCCTTCTCCACGATGAAGGAGGAGATGCCGCGCGTCCGCTTCGATTTGTCGGTCATCGCCATGACGACGAATACGTCCGCGTACCCGCCGTTCGTGATAAAGACCTTCGCGCCGTTCAGCAACCAATGATCCCCCTTATCCTCGGCCCGCGTCTGCTGGCCCGAGGCGTCCGTACCCGCGTTGGGTTCCGTGAGTCCGAACGCGCCCAAGAAATCGCCCTTGGCCAAGGGGA
>JAISGB010000042.1 GCA_031263335.1 Eubacteriales Family XIII. Incertae Sedis bacterium | reverse complement strand
AATCAAAACTACTCGACGGTCGCGATAGTTTTGATGGAGTTCGGGTTCCAATGCCTGTTTTGGCTCCCCGGAGCGTACACAGACGTACGTGAGGAAGACAAAACAGGCATTGGGTTCCGAAATACGCAAAAATAGCGTGACCGTTGAGTAGTTACATTTTGAAATTATATTTGTGGAAAGGGCGCGGCTCACCGGCTTGACAAGCGATCGGCGAGCGATTAGAATAACAGGCAGTTCGCGGCGACTTACCGCGAGGCGGACGGAAAAAGGAGTCCTTATGAAAAACCGTATCATCACGGGTTGCGGCGCGATCTTGGCGGGTTTGCTGATCGCCTTGGGTCCGCAATACCTGTTCAAACTCTGCGGGCCGGCGCAGGACGGGCATTGGATGGCCTGCCATTGGACGGGCAGGGCCGAGATCGGCGTCGGTTGCTTGATCGCCGCCCTCGGCGTAGGTCTGATCCTGTTTCCCGCGGTGCGGACACGGCTCGGCCTGAGCGTCGCGATCCTGCTCGCGGGGATCCTTGCCCTTCTGTTGCCTTCGATCCTGATCGGCGGTTGCGCCATGGAGACCATGGCCTGTCGTCGCGTCTCCTTCCCCGCGATCACGGTGATCGGCACGCTCACGATCGTCGGCGCCGCGCTCAACGCGTTCCTGTTGTTCCGCAGGGGAGAGCGGGAGGGGACGCGCGCATGAACGGGAACCCGCGCCTCGTATTCTCCGACATCGCCGTATGCAATCTGAAACGGAAGCCGTTCCGCGCGGGCGGCCTCATCTTTCTCGTCGCCTTACTGTCCTTCGTGCTGTTCGGCGGTTCGCTGATCGCCTTCAGTCTGTTCAACGGCACGGACGGCCTGTCCAAACGGCTTGGGGCGGACATCCTGATCGTCCCGCAGGGCTATGACCAAAAGGTCGAAGGCATCCTGTTGCGCGGTGAGCCGAGCGCATTCTATATGGACGCGGAATGGTTGGGACGGATCGCCGATGTCGAGGGCGTCCGCGCCGTTTCCCCGCAATTGCTCATCGCTTCGCTGAACGCCGATTGTTGCTCCATGCCCATTCAGTTGATCGGCTTCGATCGTGAGACGGATTTTGTCGTCGAGCCTTGGATCCGGACCGCGTTGCCCGGGGCGCTGTCCGACGGGGAGATCGTCGTGGGCGGCGCCATTACGGGCAAGGTGGGGGACAGGCTGAAATTCTTCGAACGCGAATACCGCATCGCGGCCAAGATGGACAATACGGGAACGGGGTTTGACGCCTCCGTCTTTATGAACATGGACGCGGCGAGACGGGCCGCCGATGATTTTGTCGCGATGGGCGGATCGTTGACGATTCCCGCCGATGCGGTCTCGTCCTTGATCGTGATGGTGGACAAGGACTATACGGCCGACGGCGTGTCGCGGAGGATGAACGAAGATTTTGACTACGGGAACAGCGGGATCGTCGTCGTCTCGGCCAAGAAGATCGTCAACAACGTGTCCGGCAACCTGCGCGTGCTCGTGACCTTTGTCGCCCTGCTCGCCGCCTTGCTGTGGGTCTTGTCCGTGGCGGTGCTCGCCATCGTGTTCTCCGTCATGCTGAACGAGCGGAAGCGGGAGTTCGGCATCCTGCGCGCGCTCGGGATCACGCGAAAACGGCTTGTAAAACTCGTCTTTCTCGAATCGGGGATCGTGAGCCTCGTCGGCAGCGTTGCGGGCGTATTCCTCGCCGCCCTGCTGATCCTGCCGTTCCGCTCCTATATCCATGAAGCGGTGCGGATGCCATATATGCAACCCTCGATCGGGCAATTCATCCTGCTCGTCGCCGCGAGCCTGTTGCTGTCCTTCGCGGTGGGACCTTTGGCCTCCCTCCTCTCCTCGCGGAGGATACGAAGGGGCGACGCCTACGCCGTGATCCGGGAGGGGGAACTATGATCTTGGAGGCGCGCGCGATCAGCAAGGAATACCGGCGGGGCGACACGACCTTTTTCGCCGTCGATCGGGCGTCCCTTTCGATTGCGAAGGGCGAGTTCGTCTGTATCGTCGGTCGTTCGGGCAGCGGAAAGAGCACCTTGCTCAGCATGTTGGCCGGGTTGCTCACGCCCGACGCGGGCGCCGTCCTCTTCGACGGGCGGGACTGCGCCCTCCTCGGCGACGAGGCGATCTCGCGCCTGCGCAATACGCGGTTGGGGTACATCATGCAGGGCTATAGTGTGTTGCCCAACTTTACCGTATTGCAAAATGTCATCCTCCCGCACGTCCTCTTCAAACGGGAGGACGATCCCTACGAAAAGGCGCTCGCCCTTTTGGATCGGGTCGGTATCCGCCCGTTGGCCGATCAATACCCCGCGCGGCTTTCGGGCGGGGAACTGCGCCGCGTTTCCGTCGCGAGGGCGTTGTTGCCTTCCCCCGATCTCCTGCTCGCCGATGAACCGACCGGCGACTTGGACGCGGAGAGCGCGGCGGCTATCATGCGCCTCTTTGCCGAGATCGCGGCGGCGGGAACGGCCGTACTGATGGTGACGCATGATACGGAAGCGACGAAAGGCGTCGACAGGGTACTGACCATGCGCTCCGGCCGGCTTGCCGAGGATTGACAAAATTCGACGAAAATTTTCAGGGTGACAATGCAGACATACTTGTCTTTTTCGCATAGCGCGCACTTTCACACAGAACCCGTGCAACAGTTGCAATTTCTTGACATTTCGCTTGACACAAATGTTAGCTCATGCTAATATATGGATAGAAGAAATCAGTTTATACTGTTACGGGGACAATCACCCGGATAAGCGGGAGGTAATCGGCGGTGAAGACACTCGGCTCCGCGAAAAAAGGGGAAGTGGTCACGGTTCTGAAACTGCACGGGGACGGCGCGTTGAAGAAGCGTATCATGGACATGGGCATCACGAAGGGGACGGAAGTGTTTATCCGAAAGGTGGCGCCCTTGGGCGATCCCGTGGAAATCAATGTGAGAGGATATGAACTCAGCCTGCGCAAGGTCTACGCCGACGGGATCGAGGTGGCGGGGACGGAGCGATCGGCGGATTGAAGCGAAACGCGTACATCCCGGCGGGCGCGAGCGACGCGCGCGTTCCCGTTGGGATTGAACCATAAAGTTGCAGAGGAGAGACTT
>JAISGB010000245.1 GCA_031263335.1 Eubacteriales Family XIII. Incertae Sedis bacterium | reverse complement strand
CCTCCGCGCGACGGACGCGGCCGAAGCCATCGCGGACGCCTATGCGCGCGGCGAGGACGACGAGTTTGTGCAACCCACGAACATCCGCGCGGACGGCGCCGAGGCCGTGACCGTCACGGACGGCGATTCGGTCATATTCTTCAACTTTCGTCCCGACAGGGCGCGGGAATTGACGCGTTGCTTCACGGATCCGGCGTTCGACGGATTCAAGAGGGAACGGGCGCCGAAGGGGCTGACGTTCGTCACGCTGACGGAATACGACGCGACCATGCCGAACGTGCGCGTCGCCTATCCGCCCGAGACGATAGAGAATACCTTCGGCGCCTACATCTCCGGCTTGGGGCTGACCCAACTCCGCATCGCCGAAACCGAAAAATACGCCCATGTGACCTTCTTTTTCAACGGCGGCGTCGAAACGCCCAACCCCGGTGAGGAACGCGTGCTGATCCCCTCCCCGAAGGTTCCCACCTACGATCTGAAGCCGGAGATGAGCGCCTACGCCGTGCGCGACCGCGTCGTCGAGGCGATCGAGCGGGGGATCTTTGACGTCATCATCCTGAATTTCGCGAATATGGATATGGTGGGGCATACGGGCGTCATGGACGCGGCCGTGAAGGCGGTGGAGGCGGTGGACGCTTGCGTCGGCGACATCGCGACCGCGATCGCCAAGGCCGGCGGCCAACTGCTGATCACGGCGGATCACGGAAATTCGGAGGCGATGCGCACGGAGGACGACGCGCCCATCACGGCGCATTCGACGAATCCCGTCCCGCTCATCCTGATCCGTCCGGACGACGCCGATCTGTCGCTCGCCGACGGCGGGGCGCTGTCGGACATCGCGCCGACCCTGTTGTCCATGATGGGCTTGGATATCCCGAACGAGATGACGGGGCGCAGCCTGATCCTGCGCGGCGGCGTGACGTAAACGCGCGGCGGATTCTTCCCATAGAAAAATTTTTTGAAAAAAATTAGCACTCTATGTTTAAGAGTGCTAATTTTGGGGTATAATAAGAATAGAGCGCAGGATCGCCGCGTGCTTCGCGGATTGTCCGCGCAGACGGAAATAAGGAGAGGATCGCAATGAATTTTGAGAAATTTACGCAGAACGCGCAGACGGCCATGGTGGAGAGCCAAAATATCGCCATCCAAATGGGTCACCAACAGTTGGACGGAGAACATCTGCATCTCGCTTTGCTCACGCAGGATGGGGGCGTCATTCCCAAGATATTGAAGTTGCGCGGCGTCAATGTGACCGACGTCGTACGGGAGGTGGAGGCCGAATTGGATAAGTTGCCCAAGGTCTTGGGCGGGAACGACAACCTCTATCCCACGCGCCGCATGGGGATGATCCTCGGCAACGCCGAGAAGATCGCGAAGAAGTTCAACGATGACTTCATCAGCGTCGAGCACCTGTATCTGGCGCTGATCGACGAGCGCAACACGCCGTCGTCGGCGATATTCAAGAGCCACAACATCACGAGGGAGAATTTTCTCGAGGAATTGTCGAACGTGCGGGGCAACCAACGCATCACAAACCAAAACCCGGAGGACGGCTATGAGGCGCTGACCAAGTACGGGCGCGATCTCGTGCAGTTGGCGCGGGAGGGCAAGTTGGATCCTGTCATCGGCCGGGATGAGGAGATACGGCACACCATCCGCATCCTGTCGCGGCGGACCAAGAACAACCCGGTGCTCATCGGCGATCCGGGCGTCGGCAAGACCGCCGTCGTCGAGGGGTTGGCGCAACGGATCCTGAACGGCGACGTGCCGGAGGGATTGAAGGACAAGACGATATTCGCCTTGGATCTGGGGGCGCTCATCGCGGGGGCGAAGTTTCGGGGCGAGTTTGAGGAGCGATTGAAAGCGGTGCTGACGGAGATCGAAAAATCCGACGGCGCCGTCATCCTCTTTATCGACGAGATACACAACATCGTCGGCGCGGGCGCGGGCGAAGGCGCCATGGACGCGGGCAATCTGCTCAAGCCCAAGTTGGCGCGGGGAGAACTGCATTGCATCGGCGCGACCACGTTGGACGAGTACCGGAAGTACATCGAAAAGGACGCGGCCTTGGAGCGGCGTTTCCAGAAGATATTGGTGGATCAGCCGAGCGTGGAGGATACCATCTCCATCTTGCGGGGATTGAAGGAGCGGTTCGAGATACACCATGGCGTGCGGATCACGGACGCGGCGCTCATCGCCTGCGCGACCCTGTCCGACCGCTATATCAGCGACCGTTTTCTGCCCGACAAGGCCATCGACCTCATGGATGAGGCGGCGTCCAAGATACGGACCGAGATAGACAGCATGCCCTCGGAATTGGATCAGATCGGCAGGAAGATCATGCAACTCGAGATCGAGCGGCAGGCTTTGGGCAAGGAGGCGGACGCCGGTTCCAAGACGCGCCTCGATCATATCGAGAAGGAGTTGTCGGAACTCCGCGCCGAAAACGACTCCATGCGCGCCCAATGGGAGAACGAAAAGAAGATCATCACGGAGGTCAAGGAGAACAAGCAGAAGATCGAGGACATCAAATTGGAGATCGAGGAGGCCGAACGCGC
>JAISGB010000183.1 GCA_031263335.1 Eubacteriales Family XIII. Incertae Sedis bacterium | reverse complement strand
GAGATGATCTCATCCTTGAACTTTCCGGCCTTGATGGCCGCTTCCGTCTTTTGCTGGGATTTGGCGGCGAACTCGTCCAATTGTTCCCGCGTGATCCCCCACTGCTCGGCGATGTTTTCGGCAGTGATGCCCATGTGGTAATTGTTGAATACATCCGTCAACCCGTCATTCACCATCATGTCGATGAGGGGCGTGTCCCCCATCCTTGCGCCCCACCGCGCCTTGGGCAGGACGTAGCCGGCTTGGCTCATGTTTTCCGTACCGCCGGCGACGACGATATCGGCGTCCCCCGCCTTGATGATCTGGGCGGCAAGACTCACGGCGCGCAGTCCCGATCCGCAGACCTTGTTCAACGTCATCGCGGGCACCTCGTTCGGAAGCCCGGCTTTTACGGCCGCCTGTCTCGCCACGTTCTGGCCCAAGCCGCCCTGGAGCACACAACCATAGAGAACCTCATCGACCTGCGCGGGTTCCACGCCCGCCCGTTTGACCGCCTCCTTGATGGCGATGGCGCCGAGGTCGGCGGCCGCAATCCCCTTCAATGCCCCGCCGAATGAACCCACAGGCGTCCTTGTTGCGCTGACGATTACCACATCTCTGCTCATTTTGTTCCTCACTTTCCTTTTCCTGCCGCGCCTCCGCGCCCGCTTCGCCTCTTCGTTGAAAACGAGGCCGGGCGCACATTGACGCGCGGTGTTTGTTAACCTACTTCAATATACATGATCGCGCCCCAAAAAACAATATAAGATGTCCAAATCAGGCGATCTCTCCCAGATATTCCTCCAAACATTGACCCGAGCGGAACATCTCGGTCGCGGCTTCGCGCCCCACGAACCGAAAATGCCACGGTTCATAGCTCACGCCGGTGATCGGCTGTTTCTCCGCGACGTAGCGCAGGATAAAACCGAAGCGACAGGCGTTTTCCCGCAACCAAGCCGCCTCGGGGGTGTCGCCGAAGGACTGCTCCGCGCTCGGGAGGTTGTGCATGTCCGCGACAAGCCCCGTCTGATGCTCGCTCGTCCCGGGCCGCGCGGAGAAGGTGGCGACATAGTCCTCCGCCTCGGCGCGCGAAGCGAATTTGCTCTGCTGATTGTCCACATTCATGTTGAAAATACTGTTCTGTTCGTCATAGGAACGGTAGGCGCTCGTGACGGTGACGTCCGTGATCCCTTCGGCCGCGGCCTCCGCCATGAACGCTTCCAACGCTTTTGCCGCGGCTTCCGTCATCCGCTGCGTCGCCCGGCCGTCTTGACGCGTGGATCGTACGTCGATCAGGTCGCCGGGTACAAAATCCCGGTCAATCAAATGCGTCTTGTTGACCAAGACGAGGTAGGGGGCGGGATCGGCCGGCGCGATGTAATCCAAATACGGGGCAATATCAACCTTATATGCTTTTCCGATGTATTGTTCATAATCGATCGGGGCGGGATCCGTATCCTCCGTCTTTGTCTCCGCCTCCGCGCCGTCGGCCCCGGACACGTTCTCCTCGGGCGGATCCGCCGCGGGCGAGCAGGAGGCGGCAAGCGCCATCACGACCGCAAGCAGGACGGGGATCGCCATGTAAAGCCCCCTCGCATATGGTTTTTTCATCAGAACTCCTTTCCGCCGCACGATCGACGGCCGACGCCAAGTTTTTATTTGCTTTTCGAACATCCGCGTGTATACTATTAATTATAGCAAACAAGTTGGAGGGATGTTGATGCGTTTTTCGCTTTACAGAATCGGTTTTGTCTTCATTTCGATCTTCGTCGTTTTTGTTTTCGCGTCCTGCGGGAAGATAGGCGACACCGTAGACAGCCTGACGTCCGCGATCGGGGGCGGCGGCTCCAGCGTAGAGGAAAACCCGGACGCGCCCGACCGAGACAATACCCCACAGGTATTGGTCTGTGAGGCGCCCGGCGCCAACACCTTCGAGGGCAACGGCGGCACGGTGGACTACTCGCACGCAAACGACGGATATATCATGGTAAAGTACGACGGCGAAAACCCAAAAGTGAAATTGCAGATCACCTTCCCGGGAAGCGAACCTTATACCTATGACCTCAGAACCAATGTCGGTTTTGAGGCTTTTCCCCTGTCATTGGGCAGCGGGAGCTACGATGTGGGCGTGTTCACGAATGTCGAAGGAGACAAGTACGCCCAGGCGGCCAAACAGACGATCACCGCGGAGATCACGGATGAATTCGCGCCGTTCCTGAGACCCAACCAATATATATTCTACGCGCCCGAATCCGATGCCGTGGCCAAGGCGCAGGAAGTCTGCGCGGGATCCAAGAGCGATCTGGGCGCCACGGAAAAGATATTCCTGTATGTGATCGACAGCGTCGCGTATGATTTTGACAAGGCCGCGACCGTGCAGAGCGGGTATGTACCCAATGTGGACGAAACCCTCGGTACGGGAAAGGGCATCTGCTTCGATTACGCGTCGCTGACGTCGGCCATGCTCAGAAGCCAGAACATCCCGTGCAGACTCGTCATCGGGTACGCGGGCGCCGCGTACCACGCGTGGATCAGGGTATATTCAAGGGAAACCGGAGAAGTGGCAAGCATGATCGAGTTTCACGGCGGGGAATGGGCGCGCATGGACCCAACCTTCGCGGCAAGCGGCGACAAGGCCGATCCCAATGTGATAGGAGACGGTACAAATTACAATCCGCTGTACGATTATTGATGATTTGTATATAGAATTCGTGTGTTATATAATGGTTAAAATGGTGACGCGCGACCGAGGGGTCGGGACACCGAATCCGGAGGGAAGAAGATATGAGTAACAACAAGCAACTGCTTTCGGCAGAGGAGCTTTCCGCATTTTCGGCGCAACTCGCGCTGACCGTCAAAACGGGTATCCCGTTGTCGGAAAGCATCATGATCCTGCGGGACGATTCCGAAACGCCCGCGGCCAAGGCATTGCTCGGGAAGATTTTCGACTCCTTGGAATTGGGCAACCCGTTGGCCGTCTCGCTGAAAGACACGGGCGTCTTTCCGGTATACATGACGCAGATGATAGAGATAGGGGAGACGTCGGGCCGGCTCGATCAGGTGCTTGACTCCCTGAGCAAGTATTACGCGCGGGAGCACAACATCGCGAAGAGCGTGCAGAGCGCGGTCACCTACCCCGCGATCATGCTGTTCATCCTGATCGCCATCATACTGATATTGGTCATCAAGGTGTTGCCGATATTCAACCAAGTGTTCACCTCCCTCGGCGGGGAGATGTCGCCGTTCGCGGCGGGCGCCATGTCGCTCGGCAGCGCCATCAGCAGATATTCCGTCGTCATCGTCATCGTCATCGCCGTCGTCGCGGCAGCGCTCATCATCATGCGCCTGACGCAGGGCGGCCGCAAAGCCCTCTCATCCCTGAGCCAAAATATGTTCAAGCGGCTGTCCCACAAGATGGCGTCCGGCAAATTCGCCTCCGGCATGGCGTTGATGCTCGCCAGCGGCGTGGACGCGGACAAGGCCGTGGAACTGACCCTGCCCCTCATGGACAACATCGACATGCACAAGCGGGTCGAAAAGCTGAAGGGACGCATCGAGGCCGGCGCGTCCTTCTCCGAATCCGTCGTGGAAACGCAGGTGTTTACGGGCATGGAAGCCCGCATGTTGGTCCTCGGCTTCAAATCCGGCAACTTGGACAACGTGATGGAGCGGATCGCGGAGGACTATGAGACGCAGGTGGATGAGCGGTTGGACAACCTCATCTCGATCATAGAGCCGACGATGGTGGCCGTCCTCTGCGTGATCGTGGGTCTGATCCTCCTGAGCGCGATGTTGCCGTTGCTGGCGGTCATGTCGTCCATCGTATGAGGCGTGGGCGCCGAGGCGATCGATCGTTCACTTAAATTGAGAATCCCGCCGGACGCGGGATCGCGGATGGGTTGAAGGAAATGGCAAGGGTATTCAGAGAGAAACAATCGGGCGGCAGGGTGAAGATGTTCTTCTTCATCGTGGCCGTCATCGCGATCTTGATCGCCATATGGTGGCTCGCCGGCTCCTTGGATTCAAGCAACGACGAGGAACAGATGAAGGTCGCGAAGGAGGCGATCGTCCGCGCCACCGTCCAGTGTTACTCGCTGGAGGGCAGATATCCTCCCGGCTTGGATTACCTCGAGGAGAATTACGGCCTCGCGTTGGATCGCGAAAAGTATGTCTACTATTATCAGGTCATCGCCGAGAACATCATGCCGAATGTCCGGTTGTTTCCGTTGGGAGAATAGCGGTGGGTAAGAGAAAACACGTCGTAAATCTGATGTTTACAATCACACTGTTGGGCGTATTCGCGATGACCGCGCTCTTGGTCGCGGTGATGGGCGCGCAGGTCTATTCCCACGCCGCCGACAAGCTGCAGGCGAACTTCGACACGCGCACATCCCTCGTATACATCGCGGAGAAGGTCAGGCAATGCCCCGGAGAGCGAATCGAGGTCGAGCGCATGGGGGGTTCGACCGCCCTCGTGCTTACGGAACAATATGACGGCGTGGATTACGAGTCATGGATCTATGCCCACGACGGGAAGATGTACGAACTGCTCATCAAAAAAGGCGATCCCATGTCGCCGGGCGATGGGCAACGGATCATGGATCTCGAATCCTTGGATATCGAAAAGGACGGGGATCTGCTGACCGTCACCATCGTGAACGCCGGAGGGAACGAGGACTCGCTCACGCTGAGCAGGAGAACATAGATGAAGATATCCAAGTCCGCAATATTCCTGTTTGAGCTGATGGTGGTGATCTTGGTGTTCACCGTCTCCGCGGCCATCTGTACGTCCATCTTCGTGAAGGCGTACAAGTTCAGCGAGGATTCGGAGGATCTCACCATGGCCGTCATCAAGGCCGAATCCGTCGCGGAGTCCTTCAAGGCCACGGGCGGAGACGCCGCGCAACCGAGCGCGCTCTATTTCGACAGGGACTGGGAGACCGTTTCGTCGGAGCGGGACTCCGATTTCAGGATCATCCTTTCGCCGTCCGAGCAGGGCAACATGTCCGTCTGCGACATCGAGGTCTATCGGGGCGACGACAGCATATACAGTTTGGAAGTAAAAGCCTATGGCCGCTAACAACACGATTTCAAAAAAGGGAACCTTCGGCACCACGATGGGCGTCACATCGATCATCGCGATCCTCGTCGTGCTCGTGCTGATCGTGTTCTCCGCGCTGTCCATCACCACGGCAAAGGCGGATCTGACGCTCTCCGAAAAGACCGCCTCCGCCACAAGCGATTTCTACAAGGCGGATTCCGTCGCGGAGGAAAGGGTCGCGGAGGCGGACGCGGAGGTGCAAGCCGGCGCGGGTTGGCAGGACAGGTTGCGGGAAGCGGGCTACACCGTGCGCGCCGGGGATTCGGGCGATGTGATCGCCTATGAGGTGGAAATAAACGACAAGAAGGCGCTCAAGGTGGAGCTGTCCGTCTCCGCGGACGGCCGCGTCGACCGGACGCTTTGGCAGGTGATCCCCACGGGGGATTGGGAACCCGATACGGATATAGGGCAACTGATCATCGAGTGACGGCGCCGATGGTTTTTTATGAGGACAAGGAGCAAAATCATATGGAATTGGACGGCTTATTGAGAAAAGCGGCGACGGAGAACGCGTCGGACATATATATGATCTCGGGCAGACCGCTTTCCTACAAGGTCAACGGCGTGATCATCGAGATGGCCGAGGAGCGTCTGTTGCCGGAGGATACGGCGGCGCTCCTCGAGGAGATCTACATGATCTCGTCGCAGCGCGATATCTCGCGCGTGAAGGATGGGGGCGACGATGATTTCTCCTTCTCCCTGCCCGGCGTCGCGCGGTTCCGCGTGAGCGCCTACAAGCAGAGGGGTACGCTCGCCGCCGTGATCCGGGTCGTCGCCTTCGATCTGCCGGATCCCTCCACGCTCGGCATCCCCGATATCGTGCTCAAGCAGGCGCAGAAAAAGAAGGGCTTGGTATTGGTCACGGGTCCCGCCGGGAGCGGAAAATCCACCACGCTGTCCTGCATGATCGACCAAATCAACAAGACGCGGAACGCGCATATCATCACCTTGGAGGATCCGATCGAGTTCCTCCACAGACACGGCAAGAGCATCGTGAGCCAACGGGAGATTTCCTTGGATACCGACAGCTATGTGATCGCGTTGCGGGCCGCGCTCAGACAGGCGCCCGACGTCATCCTGCTCGGGGAACTGCGCGATTCGGAGACGATCAACATCGCCATGACGGCGGCGGAAACGGGGCATTTGGTCATCTCCACCCTCCATACCGTGGGCGCGGCCAACACCATCGATCGGATCGTGGACGCCTTCCCCGCCAATCAACAGGGGCAGATCCGCGTCCAGTTGGCGATGGTCTTACAGTCCGTCATCTCACAGCAATTGGCGCCGAGCGTCGAGGAAAAGATCATTCCCGTGTTTGAAGTCATGATCGTAAACGACGCCATCCGAAACATGATCCGCGAGAGCAAGATCCATCAGATCGACGGCGTCATCACCTCCTCGCAGGGCGACGGCATGACGACGATGGACGGCAGCCTCTTAAAGCTGTACAAGGAAGGGCAGATATCGGAGATCACCGCAATATCCTTCGCCACGCAACCGGAACTCATGAAGAAGCGGATGGCGCTGTAACGGTTGGCGGCGCGCCGGATCCCCTTCCCCCGGCGAAGATACTATACGCGCCGGGGCCGGCATTCGGACAGCAGGCCGTCGGCGGACGTACCAAGCACACGAGCAAAGATCATCAATTCAAAATCGGCAAGCACCCGCTCGCCCGTTTCGATCCTGCTGATCTGTTTTTGGGTTATCTGCAACCCCTTCGTTTGCAACCGCGCCGCAAGCTGCTCTTGCGACAGCCCGGCGGCAATACGGAGCACCTTAATATTCACGCCCGAAACATTACAGCGTCCCTTGTATCGATACAGTTTCATCTTACTCCTCGCTATGTCAAAAAACGATTTATTTCTTGACAGTATCATGATGTAAATATACAATTATCCCAATGATGACTATTCGTAAATTTTCTGCGCCGTCAATCGGAAGGGGATGAAAAAATGGATTTTGAATTCACACAGGAGCAAGCAATGTTACGGGAGGCGTTTGCCGATTTTGTAAATCAAGAGGTGGCCCCGAACGCGGCAAAATGGGATTCGGAGGATCATTGCCCCGTCGAACTTTTTCCCAAAATGGGAGAGCTGGGGATACTCGGCGTCTTTGTCCCGGAGGAATACGGGGGCGTCGGCCTCGGCCATACGGAACGGGTCATCGCGTTGGAGGAAATCGCGCGGCATTCCGCGGGCTTGGCGATGTTCGTGTTCACGCATCAGTTGGGCGTCGCGGCCCTGTTGGAATTTGGAAATGAAGCGCAAAAAAAGAAGTACCTGCCTTCCTTGTGCTCCGGAGAAAAAATAACGGGGTTGGGCACAACGGAACCCGGGGGCGGTTCCGATCTCTTGGGGGCGGCGACAACCGCGGAAGCAAAGGACGGGGGTTGGATGATCCGGGGGCGGAAGTGCTTCATCACAAACTCCCACACGGCTGATTACGCGATGATCACCGCAAAATCCGGAACGGATGAGAAGGGACGCAATCTGCTGTCTGTTTTCCTGATCGAAAAGGGGGCCGAGGGGTTTAACCCCGGAAGGAAAGAAAACAAAATGGGCCTACGCGGTTCCGTTACGGGCGAACTGATCATGGATCATGTGTTTGTCGCGGAAGATCAGGTGATCGGCGCCTTGGGGAAGGGGTACGGCGTCGCGTCGAAGGTCATCGGGGAAGTCGGTCGGGCGAGCATGGCCGCCATCAGTGTCGGCATCCTCAGGGGTTGCTTGGAGGAAAGCGTGCGGTTCTCCAATAAACGCATCGTCTACGGCAAGCCGATTTCCAAATTGCAGGCGATACAATTCCATATAGCGGAAATACGTCTCGCCTATGAAGCGGCCCGCCTACTGCTCTACAGGGCGGCGAAGCGGAAGGACGACGGGAAATCCGCCGTCGCCGAATGCAGCCTCGCGAAATACTACGGAACGGAAGCGGCGGCCTCGGCGGCCAAGAGAACCATTGAACTGATGGGCGCCTACGGCATCGTCAATGAATATCCGACGGGCAGATTTCTCCGGGACGCGCTGACCTCCATTTCTTCGGGCGGAACATCCGAGATCCAAAAATTGATCATCGCCGGCGATACGCTGAAACAATACGCGGTATGATGTTATGACGGCGGAGGGAACATTGCAGATCTTGGTATGCGTAAAACCCGTACCCGATCCGGAGAAATACGATCTGCTCATGATCGATCCGGAGACGCGCAGATTGATCAGGGAAGGCATTCCGACCGTGATCAATCCCGCAGATAAAAACGCGTTGGAAGCGGCTTTGCGTATCAAGGATACAACGGAAGCGTCGATCACCGTACTCAGCATGGCGCCGGATTTTTGCGCGGATCGAATCAGGGAATGTCTGGCGATGGGCGCCGATGAAGCCTATCTGCTGAGCGACATCCGGTTTGGCGGGGCGGATACCTACGCAACCTCCCGGACGTTGATGAAGGGCATCGAAACAATCGGGCTTGCCCCCGATCTGATTCTCGCGGGGAATGAAAGCGCCGACGGCGCGACGGCGCACGTACCCGTGCAGTTGGCGGAATGGCTCGGCTTGCCGCACATTGCCAATGTTTCAAGCATCGAACGGGATACGCGCGCGGGGCAGGCCCCCGGCGCCGCGTCCTGGATCATTCACAAAAAAGCGGAGCAAGGCCATATCCGTTACAGGGCGCGCCCGCCGATCCTTCTTTCGGTAGAGCGAAACTCAAACAGGCCGCGCATCGTTTCCGCGTTGGGCGTCGTGAAATCAAAGAAGAAGAAGCTCGAAATATTGAGGTTTGACGCGTTGGATGTTTCTTCGGATACGGTCGGATACGCGGGTTCCCCCACGAAGGCGGGCGCGCTGTCCATACCCGACTTAAGCCGCACGGGGCAACGCGTCGCCGGCACACCGGCGGAAATCGCCGCCGCGTTTATGGATATTATCAAAAAGAGTATTTAACACACGAAAACCAAGCCTTGATCGGCGGAACGGAGTCCGGTTGATGACGAACAATCCTCGAAAGATAAAGAAAGCGCTCATCTTGGCGGACGTCGCGGCAGGTGAGATCCAACAATCCTTTTGGGAATTATTGACTAAAGTAAAGCAAATCTGTCCGGAGGCGATCTGCGGGGCCGTATACATCGGCGGAGAATACCCCGAGGCGCGTGAGACCTTGCGACAATCGGGCGTCGATGTGCTGTACGCGGCGGAAGACGCCCTGTTGGACATATTCCGGCCCGACTATCACTGTCTCATGTTGGAGACCGCGATTCGGGATTTTGACCCCGATCTGTTGCTCATCTGCGCGACGGCGGAGGGGGAGGAATTGGCGCCCACCATGGGGGTCCGCTTTCGTACGGGCGTCGCCGCGCATTGCGTGGACTTGAAGATCGACGAGGAAGGCGAACCCGTCTGCTTGGTCCCGGCCTTTGGCGGAAAGGTTGTCGGGGAGATTTACATCCCGGCGACAAGGCCAAGAATCGCCACGATCAAGGCGGGAATTTTCTCGGCCTCAAACCAAACGCGAGAACAAAAGACCTGCCCGACGGTCATCCCGATCGATACGGAAGTTTTAAAATCCCGGCACGGTTCGATCGAGCCGATCGGCATCGTTGAAAGCGCCCCCGGCGGCAGATCCGTCGACAAGGCCGACCTTGTCGTCTGCGGCGGGTACGGCTTAAAGGACAAGGATGCCTTTGCGTCCTTGGAGAAATTGGCGGAATATTTTGCCGGGGCGGTCGGATATACCCGTCCCGCCGTCGAGTCCGGCCGGCCGGAAAACGAGAGAAACCTGATCGGGACCAGCGGAAAGACCGTGACGCCGAAGGTCTATGTGGGGTTTGGCGTCTCCGGCGCGACGCACCATGTCTGCGGGATGAAGAACGCGGGAACGGTTATCAGCGTGAACAACGATCCCAACGCGGCCATATTCGGCATGTCGGATTTCTATGCCGTCGGCGACGCGTCAAAGATCCTTGACGCCATGACCGCGATCACGGAACCCTAAACTTCAAATCGATGGAAAATATTACATTCCCACAAATCAACGCGTTTTTGACGGTTGCAAAGTACAAGAATTGCTCCAGGGCGGCAAAGGAGATGTTCGTCACGCAACCCACGCTCAGCAAGACGTTGAAAACCTTCGAGGATTCGATCGGGATCAAATTGTGCCTCCGCAACAATATGGGGATCACACTCACCAAGGAAGGGGAATATTTGAAATTCGCGCTGGAGCATATTGTCGGCGATTTGGGCAACGCGTTCGATTACGCCAAGGCGATGAAACGCGAATCCGGCCAAACCCTGCGTTTTGTCGCGCCAAGCGCGTATGATACCGATGAGAACTTCACGCAGTTCATCAACGCGATCAAATTGTTCCAAAAAAAATATCCGGCTGTCGCGGTTGAAAGTTTTCTCTGTGATTTCAGAGAGCTTCGGGAGACCTTGGATCTGGGCATTGTGGATTTTGCCATCACGCAGGATTTTGTCCTGCACAATATGCCGAACATTTCCCTCAAAAAGGTTTCCAAAATGGTCCGTCACATCATGATCTCCGCCAACCATCCGTTGGCCGCGTCCGATGAACCGGATTTTGACGCGTTTAACGACGAGGTGTTTATTCGCATCGCGCACCCCGACAATGACTATGCCGAACAGCAGCTGATGGTTGAGTGCGGACACTATGGCTTCCGACCGAAACGAATCGATTTCGTTCCCAATTTTTTATCGTTTATCCACGACATTCTCAATCGGAACGGGATTGGGATCTGCGGGCAATTGAGCAATCTCGATGAGGCGGCGGGGATGAAATATTACAGGTTGCCCGAAATCGAC
Source organism: Eubacteriales Family XIII. Incertae Sedis bacterium (assembly GCA_031263335.1). Lineage (GTDB taxonomy): Bacteria > Bacillota > Clostridia > Peptostreptococcales > Anaerovoracaceae > JAISGB01. The sequence continues at coordinate 928 of JAISGB010000183.1, read as the reverse complement.
GAAGGGCCGAGCATCGTCGTCGCGTGGCTTTCCGACAGGTTGACCCCGGAAAGCAAATTGTTTTTGGACCTGCTCAAAGAACGATAAAAACCCGATTTTTGTCATAGATTTCAATCTATATCTCCCCTGTGAAAAGCTATCGCGAATGTGCCGAAAGCAATTGATTGTATCCGGTCAAGAGTTTATATTTGCGGTAAGGAATCATCAGGCTTGGGAAATTGGCGTGTGAATTCCCCGGAAATGCAATCGGAAACAATTGCATGAGAAGATTTGAAAAGGAGGAAGAGGCGGCCATGAAAAAGAAAAATTTGCTTGTACTGTTCGTTGTTGCGGCGCTTATTTTCACATTGAGCGCATGCGGGGGGAACGGGGGAAACGCGGATGAGGAGACCGGCGATACCGGCAACGCCGACGCCGGCGAACCCATCAAGATCGGCGGCTTGATGGCAATGACCGGAGGATGGGCCAGCGACGGGGAGGATATTTCAAACGCGATCAACTTGGCCGTGGATCAACGGAACGCGGACGGCGGCGTCGCCGGCAGGGAGATCCAATTTGACATCATCGATTCCGCTTCGACCCCCGACTCCGCGGTCAACGCGGCGAACAAGGTCTTGCGGGATGATTCGTACGAGGTCGTGTTCGGCCCCCATTTCAGTTCCCAGATGCTCGCGATCGCCGACCTGATCAATGAGACGAATGTGCTTCAAATCAGCGGCAGCCAAAGTATGGCCGTTCCGGAAGCGGTGACAAACGAGTACACCACATGGAACAGGGTCCCGGATATTCACGCGGCGACGGCGACCGCAGAATACTTGGATAAGGAACTCGGATGCAAAAAGGTCGGCATCATGGCGGTCAACGATGATTTTGGCGAAACCGCAAAGAACAGGGCCACCGCCTATTTTGACGCGCAGGGGATCGAATA
>JAISGB010000138.1 GCA_031263335.1 Eubacteriales Family XIII. Incertae Sedis bacterium | reverse complement strand
TCGGCCGTCACGGACTGCCCGTTCACGAGGGATGTACCCCAATCCCAATGCAGGATGATTCCGCCGATGAAATGAAAATACTGTACCCAGAACGGATCGTTTAAACCGTGCAGATCGCGCCACGCCTCGCGTACATCCTCCGCAGTCTTTTGCGAGAGGATGATATCGGTCGGATCGCCCGGCGTCAGGTAAAGAATGAACGAGATCACAAGCGCTACGCCGAGCAACACGGGAATCATATAGATGAGCCGTTTGATGACATAGATAACCATCAGGAACCCCCATTGATAATCAAGTCAATCTTTCCGCGGACGCGCCCGAAGGATCATGAGCTTCCGGGCGCGTCCGAAGAAAACCGTTTATCTAAAGTAGGCGCCCTCAAAGTACAACATGAATCCGTTACGACGGAATCCCGTCAGATCCTTGTCAAAGGCGACATAGGTCTGGCCTACCGCCAACGGAACCCAGAAGAGACCTTCCTCGGCGAAATAAGTCTGAACATCTTCGTACAGTTTTATGCGCTCATCGGTATCCGGCGTCGCGCGGATTTCATCCCACAGCGCATACCAACCGTCGCCGGCTTCCGAAAGCTCCGGATGCGTCGCGCCGAACAACATCGGGTTGTCGAGCGTGGATATCGCGTCGTCGGAATCCTGGCAGAGGAACAGGGTCATATCGTACGCCGTCGCGTCCTCGCCGAACATTTTGGCGTTCATCGTTGCGTAGTCCGTGAGTTCGGCGTCGAGGGTGATCCCGATCTGCTCGAGCTGTGCGGAAAGCAGTTCTGTCACAAGTTGGAAGTTGATCGTCGACTCTGCGAGGATGCGCAGTGTCAAACCGTCCCCGTAGCCCGCGTCGTCCAACAGCGCCTGCGCTTCTTCAATGTTCTGATCCGGGAAGATGGGATCCGTGTCGTACGACGTATTGTACCCCAACGCCTCTCGAGTCAATACGCTGTTGGCCGGATAGGCAAGCCCGTCGTAGGCGCCGTCGATGATCTCTTGGCGGTCAATCGCAAGGAAGATCGCCTTGCGGACGCGGAAATCGGAGAGCGCTTCATTGGCGGAATTCATCCCGAGCCAGATCGACATGTTCTCGCCCATGACCACTTGCTCCAAATTGTCTTCCGCGTAGACGGTCTGCACTTGGTCGGCGCTGATGTTCCAGAGGAGATCGATGTCCCCGTTCTGAAGCGCCATGAACGCGGCGGTCCGATCGCTGATGATCTCCATGGTCACCGTCTTGATGGGGGGCGTGCCCCTGTAGTAATCGTCAAACCGGGTGACCGTAATGTGATCGCCGGAGACCCAATCCGTGACATCATACGCCTGCGGCCCGATGGGCGCCTGGAAGAAGCTCACGTCTCCGTTCACGGCTTCGTAGGCTTTGCCGCTGACCAATGTGAGCATCTGGAAGCCGGACTCCCAAACGCCGTTGACCTCTTTGAAGCGAAGATTGAAGGTGGTGCTGTCGGTGATCGTCGTTTGATCCAGATCGACGAAGTCGAGCTGCCAACCGAGGCCGTTGTGCGTCCGGAACGCCTCGATCGAGGCGACGACGTCGGACGGCTCCAATATGTTCCCATCGTTCATCTTGATGTTCGGGGTGAGATGGAAGGTGACGCCCATATTGTCCTCATCGGTCTCATAGGAATCGCATACGGGCGAGTAAAACTCGGCTTTTTCGAAATCATACCGCATGAAATACTCGACGCACATCGTCGCGAACGGATACTGCGTGAATTCGAGCAGACTGCCGAGATCGATTCTTCCCGGATCCGTCACCGCCGCGAAAACAAGGGTATCCTTCGAGCTTGTCGCGCCGTCCTTCATCTCCGATTGGGCCAATTTCATGTAATCTTGGGCCGACGCTATGATCTGCGCGGCCAGATCGGAATTGCCCCCCGAGGAGTCCGAATCCGTTGCGGGCGTATCTTCCGATGATGAAGAATTGCCGCATGACGACAAGATTAAAGTGGCAATCATTGTCAATATTAAAGCGAACACGAGTATCTTTTTACTTTTCATATTGTCCTCCATTGATTATCCGCCTCTGACTTATTTGTCGAAACTTCAAGCCCACCTCCTTCCTTCGGTTTTTCGCGCCCCAACCGTTTGTAGTATTCCTCCGGGATATCCTTTTTGTCCTTGTAAAAGATGAACCGGCACGAGGTCCCGTCGCCGGGCGGGTTGTTGATAAACAGAAAATCGCCCGTGTCGTCGATGGCGTTCCTGTTAAACAACGGACAGTGTACGCAATACAGCGGATAGTCCGGCGTTTGGAACGTCAGATCGGAGGGTTCGGCGATACGGCCCAGACCCACCTCGGGGCTGTAGCCCCCCATTTGGATGAGACGCCCGCCGGAACCGCAGGGCGTGTTGGTCAGGACGACTTTCTCGTCGTCCTCCGTCAACGTCATGTGTTGATGTACATGGCCCTGAAGCTCCGCCGCCATCTTTTCCACAAGAAATTGAAAATCGGTTCGTTCGGGCGGCAAGAAAACAAGCTTGGCCTCTTTCGCGTGCGCCTCGCTTTCGGCGTCCTCAACGCCTTCCGCGCCATGGCGCTCATAGATCCACGTGAGCAAGCCGGCGATCCACACCATATAACCATCGTGCAGATGCACGAATTGGTCATACATCCGTTGCACCAATTCCTTCGCTTTGTGTGATTCGCCCGAATCGATCGCGTCAAAAGCCTTGTCTATCGTACGCTTGGCCATTTCGGCAAGCTGCTCGTCAGTCCATATACGGCTCATCATATTCTCCGGCCCGTATAAACCGTAAAATACAGGCTGTAATCGTAGGGGTAGGGGCAATGTTATTCGCCCCTACGCCCCTACAAACAAACCGGGATTGCTTTCGCATACGCCGGTATCCCTTTTGCGCAAGATCAGTCCGGGATAACCGGTACCTCCAAATATGAATTGCCAAAATAGATGTCGTGTGTCACCGTCCGCATGAACGGCCACCAATAGATGCCATTTTTGGCCATCTTGCCCCTCATGTCGCTCTGGTTCTTAATGATCAACTCCATACGATGGCCTTTTTGGAAGATGTTTGACGTCGGCATGATCGAGATCTCATAACGGTTGACTTCGCCGGGGACAATGGGGATCGGTTCCTGCCGCTTATGGCAGGGGTAGTAGTCCAACGATTTCTCCTCGTCGATCGTGTTGAATTTTGCCTTCAGATAACCGCTTGCGACCAAGTAGCGTTCGCCCGTCGGGCTGAGGTCGACGATGTCGATGAGCCAGTTCGTGTCGTCGGCGTCGATCGCGGCGTCGAAGCGGAACGTCGAATGCCCCGTCACCTCCGTGTCCTTGTCAAACGGCGCCGTGGTGTACCGCAGACAATAAACCGTCGGATCCATATACGGCGCTTGTTGCGTGAAGGACTCCGGCTCGGGATCGCCCTGCACGGAGTCGGTGCTCAGCCCGCCGCCCGGCTGCAGGAAGTATTTCGTATACTGCGTCCGCTTCAGCGGCCACTCGTTCTCAAACTTCCATTTGTTGACGCCCATGACGAATATCTTGATCCGGGGCTCGTCCATAATGCCGTTGTCCAAGCCCTTGGCCCAATATTCGTGCCAACGCACATCCTCGTCGGCGAACCACATAAAGGGACGCGCCGCGTTCATGGGCGGGAATATCATGAGCTTCTTGTGTTCCTCCGGTACCTGCGTGGATCGCCTGAAACACTCGAATGTCGCCCAACAGTAGATATCGTTGTTCCAACAGGCGCCGATATACATGGGAACCTTGATGTCTCCAAGCCCGTTTTCCACCTCGGTCGGATGGTTGAGATAGATCAGTTCGTCGATCAGTTGGTGGGAGACGGTCGGGTATTTGACCTGCGGATAGAACTTTTGATTCCACTTGACGTCGGGATCGTCAAGAATCTCTTGGATCAGCTTGTCGGACTCCTCTTTCGTGTATTTGGTGAGATACTGCGGCAGTTGCCTGTACTCGGGGTGCAAGTTCGAGTTGACCTCCAATTGGTCGTAGGAATGCAAGCCCTGGTGAACATTGTAAAACATGGAGTCTTTGATGCCGTTGAAGTTGTCGTACAGATGGGACGGCCCTTCGGAAGGACGGATCGCGACCACGTTCGGATGCGGATCCGCGCCCGCCACGAGCGTTGCCCTGCCATAGGAGGACGGACCCATGTGAACGGCCTTGCCGTTGCACCACGGCTGTTTTACCGCCCAATCTATGATATCCTGCATATCTTGGGGGTTATGGTTCGTCGAATCGCCGAGCTTTACGCCCTCGGAGTTGCCGATGCCTCTTGGTTCTCCGATGATGTGGACAAATCCCCTCGGGACCGTGTAGGTGAAGTCGCCGCCCTCCAAGCTCCCGTTCCAGAACGGGGTTATGAAATAATCCTGCGGATAGTCGGCCCACCATTCGATGCAATCCTGGCCGTCCTTGCCCCACTCGCCGATACAGAGGATGACGGGAAATTTCTCCCCTTCCGCGTTGTCGGGGCGATATACATCGAGCGCCAAACGCACCCCGTCGCGCATGGCGACCATGACGTCTTTATCCACGGTCCATTTGTATGTGGGTTGCGTCTCCGGCCCCTTGATGACCTGTGGATACCCATCATAATATACGCCCGTCAGTTCCTTGCTGCCATACGGGATTTTGGTCGGCTCCGGTTGGTAGCCGGGCAACAGATACCACTGGTCATCCGAATGGAATTCGCTGACGCGCGGATTGTCGGCGTTAGGGTTTTGCTTGTTTTTCATAATCAACCTCCCTTGATTATCCACTGATTATCCACCTCGAAACACCCTAATGAATTACCATGACTTTACCCTCTCCCCCGGGAAAAGTCAATCCTGCAAATTCGGATATTCGGTCCCCGTTCGGGGGAGGGAACACGGGGAGGAGATGGCTGGATGCCTTGAAATTTCAACCATCTCGATACCACGACGCCGATTTCCCCATAATGCATCCATTATACCCGGCCATAAGATGCAAAGGCGCAAACCGGCAAATGTCCATTACAATAACATATACATGAGGGATGTCGGCAAAACCGGCGGAGGCCGGGTCCAAGGGCTTATCGCGGAAAGGTGGGAACATGCAAGTTTGCTTGATGGTCGATTTCGGAAGCACTTATACCAAGGTGACAGCGGCGGATTTGGAGAATGAAACCATTCTTGGGCGGGCGCAGGCGCCGACCACGATCGAAACGGATATCACCGTCGGCCTTGCCGAGGCGTTGGAAAATCTGTATGAATCTTCCCGGATCGATCCGGAGGATGTCCGGGAACGGTACGCGTGCAGCAGCGCTGCGGGAGGGTTGAAGATCGCCGCCGTCGGACTTGTCCCGGATCTGACCTTGAAGGCGGCGCAGCGGGCGGCCTTGGGCGCCGGCGCAAAAATTCTGTGCGCCTACGGCTATGAAATCGACCGTGAAATTGTGGAGGAAATCGAAGGCCGCCGTTGCGACATCGTGTTGCTTTCCGGCGGGACCGACGGCGGGAACAAGGACGTCATCCTGCACAATGCGAAGATGTTGGCCGATTCCGCGATCGCCTGTCCGTTCCTTGTCTGCGGCAACCGTACCGTCGCGCATAAAATCGAGGGGATCTTCGAAACGGCGGGAAAGCGGGTCTATACGACGAAAAATGTACTTCCCGAGATCAACATCGTCGATGTTGAGCCGGCGCAAGAGCTGATACGGAATATCTTCATCGATCACATCATCAAGGCCAAGGGACTCGATAAGGCGAGGGACTTTGTTCGGAGGGACATCATCCCGACGCCGATGGCCTCATTGTGGGCGGCGACGCTTTTGGCGGACGGCGCCGGGAACGAATCCGGCATCGGCAGCCTGTTGGTCGCGGAGGTCGGCGGCGCGACCACCAATATACATTCCGTGGCGAACATCAAGGCGGTGACGCCGCAGACCTTGGTCAAGGGGCTTCCGGAATCCCGGATCACCAGAACGGTGGAAGGCGATATGGGCATCCGCTACAACGCGCGCACCATCTTCGATTTCGAGGGAAACGCACGCCTCACGGCGTCTATGCGCCGGTTGGATCCGGGTCTCCCGGAACCCAAGCCGGATCTCGACGCCTATACGCGCAAGGTCGGCGAACGCGTGTCCTACGTACCGCAAACGGAGGTCGAAGCGCTCATGGACGCCGCGCTGGCAAAAACAGCCGTGGGCATTGCGACGGAACGCCACGCGGGACATCTGAAATCCGAATTTACGGCGATCGGGGAGGTCTCCATCCAGTATGGGAAAAATCTGCTCGATGTCCGGAACGTCCTCGGGACCGGCGGCATCTTCAAATACGGGAAGGCGCCGGGAGAGATCTTGGGCGCCGCAGTGTTCAGCCCCGACGCCCCGTGGAGTCTGCGGCCGCGCGCGCCGAAAGGTTGGGTGGACGACGAGTATATAATGTACGCAATCGGGCTTCTGTCACAGGATCATCCCGAAGCGGCCCTGCGGATCGCGAAAAAATACCTGCACCCCACGGTGATCATCCCATAGCGCCGGACCATCCCTAAGTTCAAGAAGTCAGGTGTTCCTCCCCCGGCAACGTCTTGGCAAACAGGCGCGTTTCGGCCGAAAGCCGGTCCGCCCGCCACGCGGCGACGACGTACTTTTTTTCCCGCAACGGCGGCAACGGAAAGTATTTGAGTTCGTCTTCGACGCCAAACCGGTTGAATTTGGTGCAGAGGCTCATCCCCTTCATTTCACGGAGCGCGTGAAAGAGCGTTTGCATA
>JAISGB010000091.1 GCA_031263335.1 Eubacteriales Family XIII. Incertae Sedis bacterium | reverse complement strand
CTTTCGCAAAGGCCTTTTGCTTCTTGTTTTTGCGAGTTTCGCGCAGTTGCATCTCTTCGAGCTCATCGATTTTTTTCAGCGACTCGGTGGTCGCCGCTTGGCGCATGATGTTTTCGGACGCGAAGCTGTTGATGGAAGCGATCTTCACCTCGTAGCTCGTGTAGGTGCTCGTGAGGCTGCGCAGCAGGCTGTCCACATCACCCTCTACGACAAAGTCCTCCGTGGAATGGTCGTTCCCGCTCGCGAGCGGGATGGGGAATATCTTGCGGCTGCGCAGCGAGATATTGCCCGCGTGGTAGTAATGGTTGTAGATGACATTGATGGATGAGTGCCGCATATAGCGGATACTGTCGTCGAGAACCTGTTCGATCCGGTAATATTCATCGTCAAACTCCTCCTTCGTCATCGCAAGCAGGACGTCGCCCGCGGCGCCGGCGCGCAGCTTCCGCCCGATGATAATCTTTTCGCCCTCGTCGTCCTTCATCATTTCGTCGCGGATGATGGAGTTCAGGCCGCCGCAAAAGCTGAAATCGCTGCCGATGTAGATGTTCAGCGGCGGCGCGGACTCGTTCACCTTCAGTGCGAGCTTGTCGAGGATAAAGTTCCTGTTGTTCACGATGATGTCGATGATCTTCGTGACCTCGGCCTCCATGCGGATGTATTTTTCCGTCATGCGGCGCGCCGCGTCGATGTGGACGAGCGAATGGAAGTTCATGACCTTGACGACGGTCTTCATCTTCATCAGTCTTTGTCCTCCACAAACTCGGAGAAGCGCGCGACCATCTCCTGCGGCCCGATGGGGCTGAACTTGTATTGGTTCACGAGGTCCATGATCGAGCCGCCGCGCGTGATCTTGCGGCGCATGTCCTCGTTCATCTCGTCCATGTTGACGAGTTCGAACACCTCGCGCATCTCGAGATAGGAGAGCAGCTCGCGGCGCACGTCCGCGCCGACCTTGCGCAACTCCGGTATCTGCACGGCGCCGCCGAGACGCGAGACGGAGAGTCCGAAGTCGATCGCGGGTTTCCGACCCTGCTCGAAAGCCTTCGCGGACAGCACGATCTGTCCGTCGGTGATGGAGATGATATTCGTGGAGATGTAGTCCGTGATCTCGCCGCCGCGCGTCTCCACGATGGGCAGGATCGTGATGGAGCCGCCGTCCTTGTGCTGGCAACCCTGTTCGAGCAGACTCGCGTGCAGATAGAACACGTCGGCCGGATAGGCGTCGCGCCCCGGCACCTTGCCCGCGAGCAGGCTGATCTCGCGATAGATATTCGCGTGGAGCGTCAGGTCGTCGATGACGACGAGGACGTCCCGGCCCGACCGCATGTAGATGTTGGCGATGTTCAGCCCGACCATGGGCGTCATGTACAGCGACGGCGCGCCGTCGTCCTGGAAGGCCGCGAGAATGGTCGTGTATTCCATCGCCCCTCGGCTCTGCAACTCGGTGTAGACCTCCTTGACCGTCTTCTTCGTCTTGCCGAGGGCGATGTAGATGCAGACGGTATTTTGCCCGCGTTGGTTTGCGATGGCGTCCAAGCCGATCTGCGTCTTGCCCGTCTTTTTGTCGCCTATGATGAGTTGGCGTTGCCCCCGCCCGATGGGATACATCATGTCTATGCTCGACAGCCCCGTATACATGGGCCTGTTCACCTTCGTGCGGTCCATGATGGGGATCGTGGGCGGAATGACGCCGATATGCCGGCGATCCTTGAAGATGTTCCCCGTCATCTTGTCCTCGGCAAACATGTCGACGACCTTGCCGATGGAGTCGGGCGAGTAGAAGGCGCCGAAGGTCCTGCCCGCGGCGACGACCTCGTCGTCCACGTGGACGGGGCTGTCCGTCCGGATGAGTTCCACCGTGACCGTGTCGCGGCCTATGCGGCTCACGTAGCCGACGGCCTTGTCCTTCACGCTCACCTGCTCGTAGTAGCCGACATCCTCCAAGCCGCTCACTTCTATGATGTAGTTGCGCATACGCGCCACGCGCCCCAAGCCGTAGATGTTCTTCTGCGACTTGATCGCGGCGATCCGGTCCTTGATCGAGTCGTTCCCTTGCTGCATGCTCATCCGTTGATCTCCTTGTTCCGTATGGAATAGTCGTACATTTTGCCGTTTGCCATGACGTACATGCCTTCGCAGAGCGCGTCGTCGTATTCCGTGCGCACACGTCCGTCCACGACGCCGAGGTCGTCGTTCGGGTTCGCCGTGCGCACCACGACGTCGGCGCCGCGCTCATCGACGAAGCGGCGCAGCCACGAGATGAAATCGAAGCCCTCGAAGCTCTCGCGCCCCCTCGCGTAGGAGTAAAGTAATTTTTCCTGATCCTCGTCGAAGGCGTTTTTCAGGATATCGAACTGCTCGTGGCCCGACAGCGTCGCGAGTTGGAACACGTCTTCCGCGTCGATGTTCTCGAGGACACGCCGCGCCGCCAAGACCTCCGCGCCCTCCCGCCGTACCGGCAACTCCTCCAGAATGCGCTTCAGCTTCTCCCGCTTGTCGCAGACGAAGTGTTCCCGTATCTCGCGATAGTCCGCCGGGAAGTCGGGATCCTTGTAGTCGGCGGCGGCGATCGCGTTGTAGCTCGGCGCGTCCCCGGACGGTCGGACGACGGCCGGTCCCGCCTCGAGGGCTTCAAGCCGCGCCCGCGCCGTCCCGACGCGTTCCTCGAGGATTTTGTACTCCTCTTCCTTCCTCATGACCAACTCGTCAAACACGCTCGACTGCCGGAGCATGTTGTCCTGCGCGAATTTCCCCACGCGGCCCGCGAGGGTACGGATGATAAACACGAAAAACCCGTTCAGCGCCACCAACGCGGCTATTACGACTATGAACATCGTGATCATACGATCGCTCCCTCAGGATCCGGTCCCGCCCTACACCTGCAATGGATTGAAGTACAGCAACAGGAAGATGAACGCAAAGAGCAGGAGCAACAACACCGCCATGACGACCGCAATGATCATGACGGACTGCACCACGTCGCTCTTTGTCTCGGGGTTGCGCCCCACCGCCTCAGCCACCTTGGAGCCGAGTATTCCCAAGCCGATCCCGAGGCCGAGAAAGGCAAGGCCGAGCATGATGCCGATGGCTGACATTGTTTCCGCTGAAATTGCGTCCATAACCGTTCCTCTTCTTCCGTATACTCTTGCCTCATGCCGTCCCGCGGCACAGACGAACCATGAAACCTGCCGCCCGATCGCAATCCCGATGCGACGCGGCGGCAAGTGACATCCAATGCCGCGTTATACCCCGCCCTCCGGCGTTTCGGCCGGCGCCTCCTGCGCGGCGGCCGCCGCGTAGGCAACGAAGGAGGGACTCGTATAGGACTGCGCGTTCAGGGAACCCGGCCTTAAGCTCACCTGCTTTCCGTCGATCCTCAGCCCTTCGAGCGTGAGCGTGAAGTTGGACGTCCCGATGGCGGGGTCGGCGGCGACATATCCGTCCCAACCGCCCGCGCCGTACGCCCTTTGGAAGTCGTCGGCCGTGATGGATATCCTGCCGATCGGTTCCGTCCCGAGCATGAGTACGACGTCGCCCGTCCGCTCGAGGCCGTCGCCCGCGTTCAACTTCAGATTGAAATATACCCCTTTGCCTTCCGCCGCGACCTTCGTCGCCGTGAGGTTGTAGGTGAGCGGCTTCGTGGAGATCTTCACGACGTCCGCGATCTGCGCTTCGTCGCTGTCGTACCTGCGGCAACCGAACTGCACCGTGTACAGCACGCCGGGATCGAGCCCGGAAATGTTCGCTTCATATTCCTCCGCGTCCAGATCGACGATCACATGGTCCTCCGGGTTCGAGGTCCCGCCCGAAGCGAGGGTCGGGGAGATGTCCGCAAACACTTGGCCGAGCAGGGAATAGGTATCCATGACCGCGTAATTGAGCTTCATCGTCGTGAGGCCCGTCGCGACGCTCGTGAGCGTCAGGGAACTGCGCAGGTTCGCGTTGAATACGTAGCCGCTGCCGCTGCCGCCGCCCGATCCGCCGCTGCCGCCGCTGCCGCCGCTGCCGCCGCTGCCGCCCATGCCGCCCAAGCCGCCCGTGCCGCCCGTGCCGCCCGTTCCGCCCGTGCCGCCCGTGCCGCCCGTGCCGCCCGTGCCGCCGGCCCCGCCCGCGCCGCCCCGGATCACGAGTTCGCCGTTCTCGTACGTGTATTCATCGCCGGCGCCGCCGTTTACCGTCCCCATGATCTTCGTCAGGTCGATGGACGTCCCGTCCAACGTCAGCTGTTCGGTCTCCGTATTGAAAAGGACCGCATTGCTCGACAGCTCCGCGCCGCCCATGACCTTTACGTAGACGCTGTCGTTTTGCAAGGTGGCGTTGCCCTTCGAATCCACGGTGACGATCAGGAAGCGACTCGTATCGACCGTCCCCTTGGCGTCGGTGATGCGCTCGCCGGTGATGACGTATTTCGTCTTGGACATCTTGAAGAACGAGGTGCTGCCGTAGTCCGTCACGCTGCCTTCGCCCTTGTGCGTCCGGACGCCCCCGTCGCCGAAGATCTCGTAGAAGCGCTTCGCGAACATCTTGAGCTCCGTCGTCGTCGTATTGTAGGCGACGGGCGTGAGACCCAAGTCATAGCGGTTTTCGTTGCCTTCCACGAGGAGGGCGTAGCCGTCGTCCGACGACTTCACGACGCCCGGATACAGGGTCGTGATGGGCGAGCTGTTCCTGTCGTAGACGATGCTGCCCGCGGGGATGTCCCAACCCCGATCCTCCGCCGCCGACGCTTTGACGGCGGAAAACGCGAACAGTCCTATGATCAGCACGACCGCCGCGCCGAACAGGTAAAAGGACATGAGCGCCTTTCCGTTCAGTTTTCTTGACATGGTTTGCCCCTTCCGTTTTCCCGTCAGCTCATTTTTCGGAAACTGACCGTCTTTTGCCCGACCACCGTCACGCGATCCGGGCCGATGAACCTCAACTCGATGAGGTAGAGGCCCGCATCCTTATCCCTGATGCTCGTCGGCAGGTTGTAGTATTTGTAGGCGTCCGCGCCGCTGCCCGACGACGTCAAGGCAAAGGACAGGATCTCGGATGAGATCGGCAACTCGCCGCCGTCGGCCTTCGTGATCGAATACTTGATGAATTTCGCTTCTTCGCCGAGGTTTTGCTCGTTTTCAAAGATGAGCTGGGTGACGCTTTCGAGCGGGGATACCGTGATATCGCCGATCCGCAACGAGCTGGCCTTGAACACGTCGAACTGCACGCTCCGAACGATGCGCCGAACAATGTCGCCGTCGCCGAGTTCGACGCCGGGCGTGATGATAGTATCGATGGGGGGATAGTCGGACCCGCCCTCATAATTTCGGTCGTCCACCGCGTAGATCTGCAGGGTATAGCCGTCCGCCTCCTGCAGGTTCGGCACGGTGACGGTCTGTTGGCGGTTTGCCGTCTGCCCGAAGGTATAGACCGTCGTCGCTATATCCGCCGGCGTGAGATCCTCGGACGCGCCGTTCAGTACGCGCACCATGTATTGGCTCTCTGTGATGACGGAATCCGGGTCGGACGGCGTGATCCTGAATACCATCGGAAAGGTCTCGTACGACCCCGGCGTCGCCGTCCCATCCGGCGTCGCCGTCACGATGAACTGCGGCTGCCTCGGGATCGGCGTCGTATAGGTCTCGGAACCCGACTCGCCCAGATTCATGGCGCCGGAAGCGGCGCGGATCGTGATCTCATACGTCGCGCCGTACGCCCAGAATCCCGCCAAGGCGCCCGCATCCGACTGCGCCGCGATCGGTATCTTGCCGTAGTTCAGCTTGCCGTCCGTAAAAAACACGGTCAGTGCTTCCTTGAAGGATTCCGTCCGCCGTTGCCCGTCCGGTATATCCGTCCCGTCCGCTTCCCTCGTCTTCACGACGTCATACCATATCTCGAAGCCTCGGCTCGGACCCGACAGGGTATAGTCGACCGCGAGGTATTTGTCGTTGTAGGCGTCCGCCTTGTACGCGACCGTGAAGCTTTTGGAGGACGACGGATTGCCGATCTGCAGGCTCTTGGCCGTCGTGAAGCGGTACTGCCGCCCCGTCTGCTCGGTCGATGCGTCGTAGAACGGGACGGTCGTCCCGGCCATTTCGCCGGATATGGTAAAGTAATAGGTCGTATTCGCATGAAGGGCGCTGAAGGTGGTCTCATAATTCGCCGTACTTTCGGTGACGGGGAGGTCGGTCGAACCGATATACTCAGTACCCGTACCGCCGCCGACAACCGTAATCTCGTACAGATCCAATGTCATCTTGGATGTGCCGGGGTAACCGTCCAACACGCTCGCGCCTTGAACCGTGAACTTCACGGGCACGTCTTCAAAGCCCGGCGTATTGCTGTAGTTGCTCACGGTCGGCGGCAGATCGATCAA
>JAISGB010000244.1 GCA_031263335.1 Eubacteriales Family XIII. Incertae Sedis bacterium | reverse complement strand
GCGCCGCCGGCGCCCGTGTTGCTGTCCGTCGTGTACCAGCCGCCTACGCCGAGGCCGTCCGTCGGCGCGACGGGGGCCGGGGCGGCCGCGCCCGGGCCGTCCGGGTCGTAGAAGGCCGTAAGCCCCGTCAGCTCGTTCACCGACGAGCCGCGCACCTCCGCCAAGGCGTACGCGTACCCCGCCTTCGTCGGCGCCGTGATCGAGCTGTCCCCCGTGTACGTCGCCGATTGCTCCGGGATGAGTTCCGTACCCGACTTGAATATGACGTTGTCGAGATAGTTTCCATTATTGTTGGCAGCCGATTGCAGTGTGACAAATCCGAACACCGTCGTGCCCTGCCCTGCGGGAACGGTGTACGTACCGGCATAATGCGTCCACTTCCGCACAGAAGAGCATATGTACACATAGTAGTCGTACCCATTATAGCTCTGTATGAATGTCTCCCCTTTATTGGCGGCGAGGCCGGCCATGCTGTCATATCCCCTCGATGTTGCCAACTTCATGCATATATCCGTGAAATACGTCGTTGTAGTCTTGCCATCCACACTACCGTTTTCTCCATAGGGGTAGTCAAAGGGACCAAAGTTCTGCCCGTTCCAATATCCCTTTGCATGATTACCGACGGTCACATCGGATTGATAACGGTTGGTTGTACCCAAATCCCCGCGGTAGTCGTCCTGCTCGTTGATTGCCGCGCCGATGACGACCGCCATAACATCTTCCAATGCATTATTGGTACGGGTGGCGGCATGATCCAACGACCACTCGTATATCTTGCCGGGTACAGTGGCAATTTCCTGATAAAGTGAAGAAGGGGTTATACAACAAAGCTCCGCAAAATACAGAGGAGCCGTCTCCGTGCCGTTCACGCCGTGTCCCAATCTGTTCTGGGCGTCCCAAGGATTGTTCTTATAAAGATAGGCCGAGCCGCCAACCACTTGAATCTCCAGCGTCTTCCCCTTCGAAGAATCGGAGTTGCCATTTGCCGTCGTATCCCAACCCGGTACAACGCTGAGTGGTGTTTCAACATAATAATTGTTGCTGGTCCACTGACCGCTATTAAAAGCAGGGAGGTTGTTGAACGTTGCGAAATCACCATTCTGCAACTCTGTTGAAAGCTTCCGATCCACCACCTTCGCCTCGGCGACGCCGCTGTCCATGCTGTTCGTCTCGTTGTTGTCAAGGGTGTCCCCGTCGCCGTTGGAGTCGATGTGGTTCGTGACCGTGACCCAATAGTAGTAGTAGGTCGTTTCATCCACAACCGGGGTTTTGAAGTCGAGTACGGATTTCGTGCCGTCGGCTTTCAGGCTTGCGTCGTCACTGCCCGGATCGAAGGTCGAGGCGCCGTCGTTCTTGATGTCCTCCGCGTTTACATTCTTGTCTTGGGGTTCGTCATAGGCTTTCGAGCGATGCCACTCGTAGGTGAGGTAGCCGCCGTCGCCCGAGTCGGCGCGCACGTAGAAGCGCGCGTCCGCTTCCTCGGAATAGGTGGAGTCGGCGGGGTTATGCGTGAAGGTCGGCGGCTGCGCGGGCGCGCCCAAGGCCGCCTGCAGGAAGCCCCCCTCCCCGAAGGAGACCGCCACGGAAAAGATGACCATGAATACGGCGAGCAGGACGCTCAAGGTTCTTGTCGACGGCCGCCGCCCGAAGCGCCGTTTCGTGGCGGATCCGGGACGCTCGGCCGGGGAAGAACCGGATGGATTGTTCGGAACGGTTAATCCCGCGCGCCCCCCCCCCGATTGCCAAGTTTTTCCTGTTGAACGCCTCAAGGAATCGCTTCATTTTATCAACACTCCTTACCCCGTATTTTCGTTGTTCGGAAACAAAGCCTTTGGACCCGTCTCCAAAAAATTTATCCATACCCCCTATTTATTCTATACCCAAAAAACGGGCATTTCAAACATTTATTTTTAAAAAAGGTTCAAAAAGGTCGAGGAAATGTTACGATCCGCAGACATTCGGGATTGGCTTCACATGCGGGAATCTGTCCTCCTATTCCGCAGTCACCTGATTGTCTATGGCGTCGCCGGGCGGCACGATGGGCCATACGTTTTCATCGGTCGCGATATCGCAGGCGATGACGGCGCCTCTGCCCGAGGCTTTCGCCTCGTCGATGGCCCGTCTCAGATCCGCCGCGTTGTCCACCTCAAAGCCGATCAATCCCACGGCCTCGCAGAGCTTTTCGTAGTTCAGGACGTCCGGGAGGTCCGTCGCGGAATACCGCTTTTGCCAAAACAGCTTCTGCCATTGGCGCACCATGCCGAGCGTGCGGTTCTTCAGCACAAATACGATGATGGGCAGTTTCTGCGCGGAAACGGTCATGAGTTCATTGCAGTTCATACGGAAACTGCCGTCCCCCGTGAACAGGATCACCTGTTTGTCCGGGTTCGCGATCTTGCTGCCGATCGCCGCTCCGAGGCCGAAGCCCATCGTCCCAAGGCCGCCCGAGGTGATCAGGCGACGCGGTTTTCGGAACGGCCATCGTTGCGCCGTCCACATCTGATGTTGACCGACGTCGGTCGCCACGATGGTATCGTCCCCGAAGGCGTCGTATACCGTCCCGATGACGGTATACGGGTCAAATCCGCCGTCCCCGCCCGTGGGACGGATATAGCCCCGCACCTGCTCGTTCCACGCCGCGCGGCCACAGGGCTTCACCTTGGGGAGCAGCGCGGTCAGCACTTTCTTCACATCACCGACGACGCCGTACTCCGCTTCGACGTTCTTGCCGATCTCCGATCGATCGATGTCAATGTGTACGATCTTCGCGTCCCGCGCAAAGCGCGGGATGTCGCCCGTCACGCGATCGCTGAACCGCGCGCCGACGGCGATGAGCAGATCGCAGTGATGCACCGCCAGATTTGCCTCCCTCTGCCCGTGCATCCCGATGATGCCCAAGGACAGCGGGTCCTTTCGGTCAAAACAGCCCAGACACATGAGGGTCGTACCCACGGGTATCCCGGCCTTCTTCGCCAATTTCGTGAGTTCCGCAGACGCGTTCGTCACGTTCACGCCGCCGCCGGCGTAGATGACGGGCCGCTCCGCTGCGTTGATATAGGCCGCAAGCCGCTCGATCGTCTCCTTGGATACGGCGGGCGGCGCGATGGCCGGCAGGGGCGCTTCCTTTTCATACGCCGTACGCGCCACGAGCAGATCCTTGGGTACATCGATCAGCACGGGACCCGGCCGGCCGCTGCGCGCGATGCGAAACGCCTCCCGAACGGCGGGGCCGACATCGTCCGCGTCGCGAAGCGCGAAGCTGTGCTTCGTGATGGGCAACGTGACGCCCACGATGTCCACCTCCTGAAACGAATCCCGCCCGATGGATTGTACGGGAACCTGCCCCGTAATGACGACTAGGGGAGAACTGTCCATATAGGCCGTCGCGATGCCGGTCACCGTATTCGTGGCGCCCGGTCCGCTGGTCGCGAAACACACGCCCACCTTTCCCGTGGAACGCGCGTAACCGTCGGCCGCGTGGGTCGCCCCCTGTTCGTGGCTCGTAAGGATATGGCGTATCCGCCCGTCCTGCGTATAGTCATAGAGCGCGTCGTACAGCGGCATGATCTGACCGCCGGGATAACCGAAGATCGTATCGACGCCTTGTTCGAGCAAACATTCCATGATGATCTGCGCGCCTGTTAATGTCATATGCCCCACCTACTGTTTGCCTTATCAGTGACTACTCAACGGTCACGCTATTTTTGCGTATTCCGGAACCCAATGCGAATTTGCCTTCCTCACGTACTTCGTGTACGCTCCGGGAGTCAAATTCACCTTGGAACCCGGACTCCATCAAAACTATCGCAACCGTTGAGTAGTTTTTATTAAGCTCTT
Organism: Eubacteriales Family XIII. Incertae Sedis bacterium; assembly: GCA_031263335.1. Classification (GTDB taxonomy): domain Bacteria; phylum Bacillota; class Clostridia; order Peptostreptococcales; family Anaerovoracaceae; genus JAISGB01. Next base: position 1,504 of record JAISGB010000244.1, on the reverse strand, counting down.
GCTGTTGGTCTACTTTTTGTCCCAACTGTACATCTTTCGCAGTTCCTTGCCGACCCGCTCCAATTCGTGCTCGGCCTTGATCCGCCGCGTCGCGAGGAAGTGCGGCCTACCGACCTTGTTCTCATTGATCCAACGGCCCGCGAAGGTCCCGTCCTGAATCTCGGCCAACACCTTCCGCATCTCCGCCTTGGTCTCGTCCGTGATGATCCGCTTTCCGGTCTCATAATCGCCGTATTCGGCCGTATTGGAGATGGAGTAGCGCATGTTGGAGAATCCGCCTTGATAGATCAGGTCCACGATGAGCTTCATCTCATGTATACATTCAAAATAGGCGCTTTCCGGCTCATATCCGGCTTCCACGAGGGTCTCGAATCCGGCCTGCATGAGGGCGGTCACGCCGCCGCACAGGACGCTCTGCTCGCCGAAGAGATCCGTTTCCGTCTCCTCTCGAAAGGTGGTCTTTAAGACGCCCGCCCTGGCGCCGCCGATACCGGCGGCATAGGCGAGGCCGATGTCCTGCGCCCGGCCGGAAGCGTCCTGTTCCACGGCGATCAGGCACGGAACGCCCTTCCCCGCGAGATACTCGCTGCGGACCGTGTGGCCGGGCCCCTTGGGGGCGATCATGATGACGTCCACGTCGGCCGGGGGCATGATCTGCTTGAAATGGATGTTGAACCCATGGGCGAAGGCCAACACTTTGCCTTCGGTGAGATGCCCTTCTATGCTCTCGCGATAGATGTCCGCCTGTTTCTCGTCGGGAACCAAAACCATGATGATGTCGGCCTTGGCGGCGGCTTCGCCCGCCGTCGCGACCTTCAGCCCCGCGTCCTCGGCGTCCTTCCATGAACGGCTGCCCTTGTAAAGGCCGACGATGACGTCCGCGCCGCTCTCCTTGAGGTTCAGCGCGTGCGCGTGCCCCTGACTGCCGTAACCGATGATCGCCACGGTCTTGCCGTCCAACAGTGAGATATTCGTATCGCTCTCATAAAAAATCTTTGCCATTATCGTCTGCCTCCATTCCCGACGCGGGGCGCAATCCACCCCACAGGGTGAACCCGCGTCGCGCAATAACTTCCCTCGTTGAATCCATATATTTTACTACTTTATATCCCCACGCGTCAAATGTAAGGATCACGCTAACATTGCCGACGGTGGTGACCGCGTTTCCTGTTTCGGAGCTGACCGTACCGCCGTTGCCGCCGCAGTCAGTTTTGCCCGGATCGCTGCTTGTATTAACGAACCCTCCTTGCTTCCCTCGGCAATTACATCGCCGTCATCTTGGACGGCGGGAAGTTCTTCCAAACCGCTCAAACCGGCGCTCTCGGAAATTTCCGGACCGGGATGTTCGCGACTCACACCTGAGTTCCCCCTCTCTGCCGGGAGCATTTGAAACATAAAATTGAAAATTTTTTAAACTTTTTTGTAAAAAAAGAGAAATGAATGGAAAACCTGAAAGGGGATCTGTTATCTCTTCAAAAGTTGGCTTGTTTTTTATTATTTTATA
>JAISGB010000278.1 GCA_031263335.1 Eubacteriales Family XIII. Incertae Sedis bacterium | reverse complement strand
ATGTGAAGACTCATTTTGGGAATAGTATTGCTCGGCAACCAGTCCGCCCATGCTGTGGCAAACCAAATCGACATAATCAACAGCTAAAGAATCTATTTCGTTTTGTAATTTTTGGGCTGTTACCGCAATATCTTCCCTGAAATCATATGAGAAAAAATATATTTCACGTCCGGGAAACGCTTCGCACAGCTTATCCGTCAGGTTTTTGTACGTCCCCAACGCGCCGTATTCACGGCTTTGGCTGTTTTTCTCCCAATCACCACTGTCGTCTTTCTGCAAGTCTTGCTGATTTTGCATAGGACGAATATATAGAGTGTTGCTTGCTTTAACTGCGTCACCCAAGCTTTTATAAACATCGAACAGATCCAATCCATTGGTAATGGCTTTGCTTCCAACATACCATATTTGCCCCAAGGTATCATCAGGCAATGCATATGGCGGCCACACTTGTGAGTTCCATCCAAATCCAATTTTGCCAAACAGTCTGCTCCCCATTATGCCGGGAATAATAATAATCGGCGGTTCTGTTTCTTCAATGATTTCTTCTATTATTTCGCCAAACGCAAAGTCGAGTTTATCCGGGTCAACCACATCATAATAGTTTTTGGGATCGGAAGCAATGTCCGTCAACAGTTGTCTGCCGAGTTTTAACTCCGTATCGGTAAGACTGTGAAAGAACCCGAGCGTGTAGACATCATACGTTGTTTTCATCGGCACAGCAGTCCTGTAAACCGCCGAGGCGTAAGATGCCTGTGCGCCGTATTCGGTTGATGCGTATTGTGCGTCGTCACCGACATAACTTGAACCATCTTCAGGCAAGCCGTCGCTCATAAGCACAATCGCTTTTACGGGTGCGGCTGAACCCGCAAGGATTGAATCCGCTGTTTTAAGCGCGTCATCAATATTTGTTCCGCCGTGAGCGTAAAGAGAATTGATGGCGGTTTCGAGTTCGGGCTTGTTTTTTGTCAGTCCGCATTCTGTTGTTGAGGCGGTGTTCAGCGTCACGAGAGCGATGCGCGTATTTGAGGTTTTATCAAATGTCTTTGTGACAAAGTTAAGCGCTGCCGTTTTTGCATACTCCATCGGAGAATCGCTTGACGAATACCAACCACCGGACATACTCCCGGATGTATCAATGACCAAGACAACATCGCGCTCTTTGCTGTCAACGGTTATCGTGGTTTGCGGTTCGGCATTGACAATCGGGGCGCACAGCAATAACGCCGAAGCAATCATCATCACGCACATCGGAAGAGCGAAGATTTTTCCGGTAATTTTCATGTTCGTTTCCCTCGTCCGTTGCCCTCTCCAATCTTCAAGCAACACCCGTTTGCTGCTTCGCTTCAATTACCCGCGACCGCCGAGGCGGCTGTAATATTGAACTCCATGCGATCCGACACATCGAACATAAGGGGCGACAAGGCGACCGGCGTCTTGCCGTCCCTTTTACTGCTTTTGTTGCTCTGCTTTTGCTACTATGCCAATGCCGGTCAAGCATCCTACCCCAGCCGAAACGTATTCTTGTCGTTGGCGAGTTTAAGTATCGTGCCGCGACCTTGGATGGATTCTACGCCGGGACTCAGTTTTTGATTGTTCGCCCAAGTGCCGTTGGAAGAATAGTCGGTCACGCGGTACACATCACGGGCGACATCGTAGCCGATCCCGACGTGCTTGCGGCTGATCTCCTTGTAAGAGGTGTCGATCACGATGCTCGCGACCTTCGCGTCCTTGCCGATGATGATCTCTTCCCCGCCCGTGAGATTGAATTCGTAGCCCGCACAGGTCCCGTTCAGGCCGGTGACGCTGCCGACCGGTGATTGGCTCAGCGGCGTGGTATGCGCTTCATGATATTCGCCGTAATCCGCATCAGGATTCGCCGCTGTCGGCGCGACGGCGCCGCTCACGAAACCGGGAAGGAATTGGATATAATGGTTGTCGGCGGACGGATAATACTCATACGCCATCGGGTCAAAGGGCTTCGCCCCATTGCGCGCGGCGTCGGAAAATCGGTTCAGGTTCTTGAAAATGAAGTGTTGGGAGAAGTAGGCGCCCGAGGTCAGTTCCTGGGCGGTGAACAGCACGGGGATCGTGAAAACCGTGATCACGATGATCGCGGCCATGGGATTGCCGGCCACGTTCAGGCACAGCATCCCGATCAGGTTCGGGATCAGCATGGTGAGCGCGAACAGCAGGATCGTCGCCGGCAGAAAAAGGATCTCCAAGGCGGTGCGGAACAGGAAGTTGTCCGTGCCGCGCTCCTTGACGACCAAGTCGTAGCGCCACGCATTCAGCTTCAGGCGATTGGCCTGTTTGTACCACCAGTAGTTCAGGTACATGCCGCTGGCCCACGTCCCGATGACGGTAAAAATGACGCCGAATACAAGGATGGATGAGAAAACGGCGATCGGGCCTAACCCGCCGCCCAAGAATAAGCCCAAAGGCCCGACGAGGCTGACCGCTCCAAAACCGTAGCTCAACAAAGAATTGGCCGCCGACGCGTTGACCAAACCGACGATCAGGCCGATCACGATGCCGAGAAAGGGCGCGATCCCGCGGATCAGGCAGGCGCCGCCGTAGCCAAAGTACGGTTCCTCCCCGTCGTCCTTGCAGAGCGCGTTGATCTCCCTGCCGATGGAGGAAGAGACGTAGACGCCGTAGACGCCGAGCGTCAGACAATTCAGGAATACGTACATAGGCAGGCTTCTCTTTTGTATTTGCATTATTGGATACCTCCCGCGTTGACGTCGGCAAGGCCGGCTTGGTTATAGACCTTGGAGATACGGTTGATGTTCTTGATCAGTTCCCATGCCGCGAGATAGCCGTTGCTGAAGGCGTCCAAGATCACGATGTCCTTGCCCGTCTCCAACATCTTAAAGCCGTAGCGCGGCGTGTTCACGCGCAGCCGTTGCGCCAATTTGTAGGCCCAGTACAGCTGATAGAGACCGAAGGTGAGCCAACCGAGGACAGCGGCGGCCAGATAGCTCTCAGACCCTTTTCCGTCCCCCTTGCAGACCGCGTCGATGTCCAAGGACAGCTTGTAATAGAAATACACCCTATACAAATTTCCGGTAAAAATGGAAAGCAGGACAAATGCCAACATACTGCGCTCTTTCAATTGTTCCATTGATTCTCACATCCTTTCCCTACTGCTTTTCCTCGGCCGGCTTGACGGAATCCCAATTGAATTTGTCGGAGCACCAGGGGATAAACATCAAGTTGGTCTCGCCCAACGCCAAAATATCGTACGCCGCGATCTCCATCGCGGACAGGACCACCTTCTCGTTCACATAGAAGAGTTCCTTTGAGGCGCCGGGTTGCACCAAGAACATATTGCCTTTCGGCTCATAGAGGATGATGGCGTGCTTGTCGCGGGAAATGGAAGCGTCCCCGGTCAGGGCGACATCCATCTCGGGGGACCGCCCGATGAAATTGCGCCCCGTCTTCAGCCTGAAATCCTCCCCGAAATGACCGCCGGAGATCGCGACAAGCCACCCCACGACCGGTTCGGAATCGACGTCGCCGAAATACCCGATCGTGTTCTGCGCGTCGTCGGAAACGCCCTTCGCCTCGCCGATCAGTCCCTTCAAGCCGGCGGGCTGCGCTTCCTCTTGGGACTCGAGCGGCATGGTATACTCCTTTTCGCCCTCGTCGTTCTGCAGAACGGTACTCACGCTCGCCTGATTGCAGTGCGGACACGAATCAAAGCGATCGGAATCGTAAAAGTGGCCGTTCTCGCATCTTGTCAAATTCATCGATACACCTCCTTACCAAACACAATATGACCTATATATATAATTCCGAACAACATCCCGAGAAGCAACCGCTTAACGGTCGCGAGAGTTTTGATTTGATTCCATGAATGAATGCCTCGGGATGTTGCCGTGCGCGAAGGGTATTATGGGTCGTCCCCGACCGTTTCCAAAAACTCGATCACCACGACCGTGGCATTGTCTTGGTTCCTCTTCTGTTTGCCGATCGCGCGTGCGATCAGCGCGTCCGCGGCTCCGGCCATATCCCCGACCGCGCCCACGACGATCCCCTTCATCTCCTCTTCCCCCAAGGAACGATACAGGCCGTCACTGCAGATCAGGACGCGGTCGCCGCCCACCAACCTGAACGGCTTTGCGTTGGCGTCTATGTATCTGACGCCGCACATGCCGATATAGCTGACGAGCGCTTCCCGTTTCGGATGGCCGTCCGCCTCTTCCCGCGCGAGAATGCCTTGGCGCACCTTTTGGTCCAGCAACATGGCGTAGTTGTGATCAGTCGTGATCTGCGCGATCTCGTCGTCGCGAATCAGATAGATGCGGCTGTCCCCGACGGACGCCCAGTAGAGATCGTCGCCTGTGATGACGACGCAGGCCAAGGTCGTCCCCGCCTTCAGCGGGTTTTGGTTGGCGTCTTTCAGATCGGTGACCGCTCGGTCGAGCTTCCGGACTGACGCCTTTAGAAATCCGTTCACGTTCTCGGTTACGTCCCTCGCGTGAAAATCCTCGTACAGCATGGTCGCGCAGAGATTGCTCGCGGCCTCTCCCCCCGACAGACCGCCCATGCCATCGCACAGGATCGCTATCATACGGTTCGTGTCCGCGTAGGCTAAGTCGTCGCCCACCATCGCGGCGTCCTGCTGATAGTCGCGGCGACCGATCGCGGACGACATCCCCGCCCTGACGCGCTCGGGGAAGGCGTCGAGACGAACGGTCACAAGCGAATCATCTCGCGTCGCGTCATCATAATCCGGCCAAGTCTCATTCATCCGATTTGCCTCAAATCCTCTTTGCATTTCTTCACGCAATCGACCGTTCCTTCCCGTCGTCTACGCATGTTCGATTCCGACGGCCAACATATTGCTCTTGGACACCAAATAAAATCTCGTGCCGGGCGGGACCGCATATTCCTTGTTCTTCTCCAGACGGCGACCGTCCTCGAAATAGGTGCCGTTCGCCGAGATGTCGGACAGATAGAACATGTTTCTGCCCGCGTCGAACCGGACAAAGCAATGGTCGCGACTGATATTGCCGTCGTGGTCCAAAACCATATGGTTGCTCTTGCGGGAACGCCCGATCCGCAGTATGTCGTTTCTCCCGATCGTATTTCGGACCGGCGTCCTGCCGGGTATCAGTGTCGATACCGTGGGAATGGATTCGGAGGCGCCGAGAGCCGCGGGGGTTTGGAACGGAGCGGCCCGGTTTTCAACGGGCGCCGTAACGAAGCTTGGAGCCGGCGGCGGCGCGGGTACGCGGCTTATAGCCGGTTGTGAATTCGCCCGCGCCGGAACGCGCCTCGGGATCGGTTGTGGCCCGGGTACCGGGGCTTGATTCGGGGCCGGCTGTTGCGCGGGCGCAGACGACCAATCCGCGGGACTCGTCCGCGCGGGCTTCGGCGCCGCGCTTTGGATGTCGATGTCATCCAAGAGTTGCTTGAAATCTTGGTATCTCCGCCTGTGATCCAATTCCATGCCCTTCTCGATCACATCGGAGGTGCGCTTTGTCACGGCGCAACCGAGCGACAGGAGCGAAGGCTGTTGCTCCCCGCGATAGCGGAACAGGGCGTCCACCAAG
>JAISGB010000263.1 GCA_031263335.1 Eubacteriales Family XIII. Incertae Sedis bacterium | reverse complement strand
CCAAATGTCCAACCCACACCGACATATTCATCAGGGGGTGTGCATTGTATCATTTGATGGTAGGTTAGCCAGAAAAGCCCTGTAATTTCAACGATTACAGGGTCCTCTTCTTTTTTGAGACAAGCGGTTTGACTCTTATTTGACCCTTATCGGGTTTGAAAGAGGAAAACAGAGTTGGGTGTACATGGTGTACAGGCAATCTTTTGCGCAACACAAAACCGTGAGGCGATCTCGTCCGCCGCTTCCTTGGGTATCCCTGCTCGCGCGGAGAATTCCGTCCATCGCTCGAGGGCGTTCCTCACTTCTTTCAGTGTTTTCTTCGCGTACGGGACGCCGTATTGTTTCGCGAAGGCCAAGAGATCCTTTTCCGTCACGTCCGCGAATTTCCCGTCTACCCCCATGAGATGCTCCCTCAGCCATGGGTTATGTGAGTTGTACGCGAAAGTGATATCGTATGCGGGAGCTAAGCTCCATCGACCCTCGTTATCCATGAGAAAGGCGAAGTTCTTCGAATGGTCGTCGCAGTTCATGGCGAGGTGGTTGAAGGCCATCCTGCGGAATGCTTCGGTTTCGGCATTTTCTCCGAGGTCAAGCCTTCGGATGACGGAGAACAGATCCGAATATTCATTCATGTGGATCATGTTGTAGTCGATGTGGCCCATGGCGCACAGGCTCTGCATATGTATCTTTTGGGGCAGTTCCTGCGGTGAGACGGAGGTGCGATCAAAGCGTCGCACCATGAAATGGGCGCGTCCGCCTTCCGTAAGCAGGCGCGTTTCGGGCATGTCCATGCCCGCCGCCTTTGCCATGAGCGAATAGGCGTATTCTATGCGTCCGTACATGCGGGTTTCCCCAAGCCCCGCGTCGTCGCCCACACCGTCGAATTTCAGCAACCATGAGCATTTGCCGCGTTCGGGTCGCTGCCCGGACGTAATCTCGTCCGTGACGGGATCGATGTTGATGACCGCCTTCGCTCTCGCCCCGCCCGCGCTGGTGCCGACGGAAAGCAACTGCCGGAGCGCGCTCTTTGATTCTCGGTCGTTCGCGATGCTTCCGGTCAGCGCGTCGCGCGCAATGCCGACCATCTTCGCCAACTCGATTGCGCCTTTCGGTTCTCGGCCAAGCGATCCGGCCGGACGAAATTCCAACGCGCCCATGGCTCGGTCGCCCGTGTAGACGAGCCTGTCGAGCGCCGTCACGGAATCGGGCCGGACGCCCATGGATTGTAGCTTTTCGTCGATCAGCCTGTTGCCGAACCTGTCCGGCAACGCGTCCGCGATCGCGGCGGGAAGCCGTCGGTATACCTCCGGGGACAGATCGGGGAAGTACTGTTCGCCGAACTTTAGCGGAAGAAAAATCGGGCTGATGGATACGCCGTTCCTTATCCAAAGCGGGTCATATTCGAAGGAATACACCGAACGATGCGGATGGCGGGCGATCGATCCCACAAAATCGCCGTACAGGAACACATCCAAGGTTTCAACGTGAACAAACGCCATTTCGTCACCTCTTGCGGCGAACGCGCTGTGGCGTCTTGCCGCGCATCTTGGCCTTGCGCGCCTCCGATATCGGGCTGTATGACTCGCTTCTCGACGTCCACTCCGTAATGATATCCAATTCGTCGATGGCCGCGAGCACCCGGAGCATCGTTCCGACCGTCGATCCCCGCCCGAGTTCGAGCGAACGGACGGAGGTAGGGGACAAGCCGGATCTGGCCGCAGTCTCATCCAAGGAATAACCCTTGCGTATGCGAAACTGTCTGATCGCGTTGCCGATCTCTTTTTCTGATTGATCAATGGTGTTCATGTCGCGCTCTCTTTCCTGTTGTTCAATGCTGTTCCCACAGAACAGTATAGCAGATTTACATAAAAAGTCAATACAATAGTTAATTATATGTTTGTTATCGCGTTTTATTCAAATAACAAACAGATATTTATTTATTATCATGCAATTTATGTTGTGTTGCGCCTTCGAACGCCAAGGTTGCGCTTGACGCCTTGGGCAAACCGAGAAGCATTGCATGACACATCTTTCGCGGAGCAAAAACCCCGAACAACTTGACACCGTCCGACGGCGAGGGTCGTTTGACAGATCAACGACCGCAGTTTTATAATGGTTACAGACTATGGGTATTGTACTGAGAAGATGAAATTTGATCGGACGCGACCCTTAAGGGCGTTGTTTTTTTGTGTTCCGAGTGTCAAACAGATCGGTGAAGGGAGAGGAGAGAACGCATGATTTATTCCGGCGAAGTCGAGCATATGTGTCCTGTCGCAAAGGGGGCGGATCACGGCCCCGCGCCCATACCCGAGGAAGGCGGATGGGTCCGGGTGAAGGAGAACCGCGATATCAGCGGACTCACCCATGGCGTGGGTTGGTGCGCGCCGCAACAGGGAGCGTGCAAGCTCACGCTGAATGTCAAGGAGGGCATCATCGAGGAGGCGCTCATCGAAACCGTCGGTTGCAGCGGCATGACGCATTCGGCGGCGATGGCGGCAGAAATCTTGCAAGGGAAGACCTTGCTCGAAGCGCTCAACACCGATCTGGTATGCGACGCCATCAATGTGGCGATGCGCGAACTCTTCCTCCAGATCGTATATGGACGTTCCCAGACGGCGTTTTCGGAGGGCGGCCTGCCCATCGGCGCGGGACTGGAGGACTTGGGTAAGGGGTTGCGGAGCCAGATCGGCACCATGTACGGCACGAAGGCAAAGGGCGTTCGGTTCCTCGAGATGGCGGAAGGCTATGTGACAAGGCTCGCGTTGGACGAGGGCGACCTCGTGATCGGATATGAATTCGTGCATCTCGGCAAGGTCATGGCCGCAGTCAAGAAGGGCGTCGACGCGAACGAGGCCATCAAGGACGCGACAGGTTCCTACGGCAGATTTGATGAAGCGAAACGATACATAGACCCGCGCGAGGAATAGGAGGGGATGGGAATGGTGACCTTTGAAAACTACGAACGACGCATCGGCAAGATAGAGTCCGTGCTGAAGGAATACGGCATCGCGGATCCGGAGGAAGCGGAAAAGCTCTGCGCGGATGCGGGGTTTTCCCCTCGGGACATCGTGCGAGGCATTCAGTCCATCGCCTTCGACAACGCGGGTTGGGCCTATACCGTCGGCGCCGCCATCGCCTTGAAGAAGGGCGCGCGCAGGGCGACGGACGCTGCGGAGGCCATCGGCGTCGGCCTGCAGGCGTTCTGCATTCCGGGTTCCGTCGCGGAGGATCGCAAGGTCGGCTTGGGTCACGGCAACTTGGCGGCGCGCCTCCTGCATGACGATACGCAGTG
>JAISGB010000175.1 GCA_031263335.1 Eubacteriales Family XIII. Incertae Sedis bacterium | reverse complement strand
TTCCTGAAGGAGATCACGAACAAGGAGATCGACGGGTTGGCCGTCAAGGACGGGGACAGCCTGGACATCGGCGGCATGACCCTGCGATTCATCATCGCCCCCAACCTCCATTGGCCGGACACCATGTTCACGTACATTCCCGAGCGGAGCGTGTTGGTCACCTGCGACTGCTTCGGTTCCCATTACAGCGACGAAAACATCACGAACGACAGTCTGTCCGACTACGAGGACTACATGAAGGCCACCGTCTATTATTACGACAACATCATCGCCCCGTTCAAGGGGGATGTGATGAACGCGTTGAACAAGATCAAGGATTTGGACGTGCGGATTATCGCCACGGGCCATGGGCCGGTCATCACGGAGCGCCCCGAGGAGATCATCCAACTGTATGAATCTTGGTCGTCCCCGAAAAATCCGAACAGGAGAAAGACCGTGATCATCCCCTATGTCTCCGCCTACGGCTATACCAAGCTCCTTGCCGACAACATCGCCGAGGGGATCCGGGCCTCGGGGGACATCGACGTCAAGCTCTACGATATGGTTGACGCGGATTTCGATCATGTGATGACGGAGATCGCGCGCGCGGAAGGCTTCCTGCTCGGTACGCCCACCATCGTCGGGGAGGCGTTGCCGCCCATATGGAAGATCGCCGCCGCGCTGAACGCGAAGGTTCACGGCGGGAAATTCGCGTCGGCTTTCGGTTCCTACGGATGGAGCGGGGAAGGCGTGCCGCACATCATGCAACGCTTGGAGCAATTGAAGATGAATGTGTTCGGAGAAGGCGTCAAGTTCCGGTTCAAGCCCAATGACATCCAACAGAATGCCGCGTATGAGTTCGGATACGGGTTCGGTTCTTCCGTGCGCGACGGAAAGATGAGTGACGATTGTTTCAAGAAACGGACATAGAAGAATACGAGATAGATACGCGCTGTGATTTTCTGATCGTCGGCGCGGGGGCGGCGGGGCTTGCGGCCGCCGTCTCTTACGCGCGCAGTTGCGACGGCCGCGTGATCGCGTTCGATGTGAACGATAAGGCGGGAAAGAAGATCGCGGCCACCGGCAACGGTCGTTGCAATCTCTCCAATACAGCTGCGGAGGGATACACGCGGACGAGGACATTCTTTGAGAGCCTCGGCCTGAAGTTTTCCTTTGAGGAAGACGGTCGCGTATATCCCATGAACAGGGAAGCGGCCTGCGTTCGCCGCGCCCTCATCACCGAGGCGGAACGATTGGGCGTCATCCTGATCCCGTCGGCGCATGTTACGGAGGTGCGTATCCGGGACGAGGAGTCCGGACGGGGCTTCGTTGTATTGGTGCAGGTCGGCGGGTCGGACGCCGTGGATTTTTTCGCCGAGCGCGTATTGATCGCGACGGGAGGGAAGTGTACGCCGCAATTGGGCAATCTCGGCGACGGCTTCGCGTTTGCGAGAAGGTTGGGGCATCACGTGAAGAGGATACTGCCCGCATTGGTCCCCATGGTGTATGGGCCGGAGGAGGTGAAGATATTCGCCGCGCTGAACGGCGTCAGGGCGCGCGCGCGGGTTTCCTTGCTTCATGAGGGGATAACGCTTGCCGAAGAGATCGGGCAAGTGCAGTTTGCCGGTTCCGGCATTTCGGGCATATGCGTGTTCAATTTGAGCCGTTGCATGCGGACGAAGCGGGACACGAGGCAGGGGCGCGGTTTCGCGTCGTACAACGAGCGGCACGGGTTTGAGGTCAGTATGGATTTCGCCCCGGGCTTGTCCTTCGACGAGGTTGCCGCGTTGCTGAGCGAAAAACGGGTTGCGGGCATGAACGGCTTGATCAACAGCGGGCTTGCCGATCAGTTCAATTTTCTGATCGATGCGGGCTTGGACGAACAATACGCGACCGGAGACAGGGATCGGCGTTTTTTGACTTTTGCGCCCATATTCGACGAACGGTACACGTATGCGGACGGCGATCCGGGTGATCGCGCGAGGCGGGAGGCGACCCTGATCAAGGGCTTTACCGTGCCGATACGCGGCACGAAGGGGTGGAAGGCCGCGCAGGTCACGTCCGGCGGCGTTTCGTTGGATGAAACCCACCCCGGCACATTTGAATCCCGCCTTTGGCCGGGTCTGTATTTTGCGGGAGAGGTCTTGGACTACGACGGCCCGAGCGGCGGATATAATTTGGATTGGGCGTGGAACAGCGGCATCGGGGCGGGAGAGGCCGCCGCGCGGAAAACACGGGAGCGTTAAATTGAGCCGGGAATTTCAAATCAATGAGATAAAGCTCGACGTGGGCGAGGACGTCTCCGTCATCCCCGAACGGATCGCGGAACGATTGGGCGTGGACGGAACCCCGTGGCGCGTCACGCGATGGGAGATCACGCGCAGATCCGTCGACGCGCGGTACAAGCGCCGGATTCGGTTTGTATACGCGGTGCGGTGCGAGGCGGAACGGAAGGACGGAACGGACGACGGTATCGGCGGCGGTTGCGAAAGCAGGCCCGCCCGCGGGGCCGTCGATCCGGAAAAGGAGGGACGCGCAAACGGGCGCTTCGATACGCGTGCGGAAAGCGCCTACGTCATTCCCTCCGGCCTGAAGGAAGGGGTATCGCCTTCCTTCGCGAGGTCGCGGCCGGTCGTCGCAGGCTTCGGCCCGTGCGGCATCTTTGCCGCCTATGTCTTGGCCAAGGCGGGGTTGCGCCCCATCGTCTTGGAACGCGGCAGACCGGTGGAGGAACGGCGGCGTCATGTGGCGGCGTTTTGGACAAACGGCGTTTTGGACGAGGACTCCAACGTGTTCTTCGGCGAGGGCGGAGCGGGTACGTTTTCGGACGGAAAGCTGACTACGGGCATCGGAGATCCGCGTAAGCGCTTCGTGACCGAGACCTTCGCGAACTTCGGCGGCGGCGAGGATCTTCTGCGCGCAAGCCGTCCCCATCTTGGAACGGATGTGCTCTGCGAGGTGGTCCGAAACCTGCGGGAGGCCATCTTGGACGCCGGCGGCGATATCCGCTTCGGCTGTAAGTTGGCGGGGATCGGGACCGATCGGGACGGCGGACTCGCGACGGTCGTCACGGAACGCGTGTATGAGGAGTCGGGCGGGTCTTTCGACGAGATAGAGACGCGACGCTTGGTGTTGGCCGTCGGGCACAGCGCGCGGGATACGATGCGTATCCTCCTCTCGCACGGCGTGGCGATGGAACAAAAACCGTTTTCCGTGGGCATTCGCGTTGAGCATCCCCAAGGACTGATTGACGCGGGTCAATATGGGCGGGATTTTGAATCGATATACGGGATGAATTATCGGGATGCGGGACTGCCGCCCGCGGAATACAAGCTGTCGCGCCGATGCGCGGACGGTCGGGGCGTCTATACCTTCTGCATGTGTCCGGGCGGCCGCGTGATCGCCGCAGCCTCCGAACCCGGCGGCGTCTGCACAAACGGCATGAGCGAACGGGCGCGGGACGGGATCCGGGCCAACAGCGCCATTCTCGCGGATGTCCGCCCGGAGGATTTCGGGGACGCGCATCCCTTGGCCGGCTTCGCGTTCCAACGGCGCATCGAACAGGCGGCCTTTGCGGCGTCCGGCGCCGGAAACGGCTATGTCCCGATCCGTGAGACCCTCGACCTCTTCCGGAGTCCCGAAAGCGCGTTGGCGCGGTGTCTGCCCGCGTTCGTCGTGCGGGACATCATCGAGGCGATGCCCGCCTTCGGTCGGAAGA
>JAISGB010000094.1 GCA_031263335.1 Eubacteriales Family XIII. Incertae Sedis bacterium | reverse complement strand
TCTGTGTGACCGGCACGTTCTTCTTCCTTTTCTTTCCTCCTTTCAGTTCTGCGGCCACCCAATTGGGCGCATTCGGGAAGACCTTGGACTTCATCTTGTATTTGCCCGTGACGGCGCGGCGCAACCGCGACAGGCGCAATTGCGATATATGCGTCATGTGTGCGACATATACAACACATGCAACATATCGACATACGCAATACATGCAACATATATCTTATCTCGGCAACGAGTGCGGGGAGGGGAAGCCCTCCCCGCGCGCCTTCCGAACAAAAAGCGGACGACAGACTGTGCGAAAATATCGACAACCCATCTTGTACAGCATCAAAGCATTGGAAATGGGACCCTCATATTTACAAAAATTGATTTTTTACACGGTCTATCGGTTCTTTTGTGATCGATTTTCCGACGAAAGACTTCTTGATACTCTGCACGGACCGGCATATAATAGAGTAAGGAAAATAAAATAAGTAAAGAATGTTTTGTTGTGGCGGGAAGGATGATTATCATGTTGGATGTTGCGAGAATTTCCATCAAGGGACAGGTGACAATACCCGTGGAAATCCGTAAAAGATTGGGCTTGAAAGAAGGGGACAAGGTTGTGTTTACAGAAAAAAACGGCAACATTGTCCTGCTCAATTCGAACCGTCTTGCCTTTGAAGAATTTCAACGAGAGATGACAGGCGAAGCGGAAAGGGCGGGGATTGAATCAGAACAAGATGTCGTGGATATGGTAAAGCAAATACGCAGGAAAATGTGGGAGGACGAGCATGAGGGTGATGCTTGATACGAATATCCTTATCTCTGCCGGATTATTCCCGGGTAAGCGAATGTCAAATCTCACGCTGCGGATTGCGGATGAATACAATGTCGTATTGTCCGGTCGGATTGTTGACGAGTTATGGGCGGTTATGGAACTCAAATTCTCGGACAAGAAATCGGTATTGGAACATTTTTTAACGCGATTGAGTTTTGAAATCGCTTATACCCCGACGGAGATTGACGAGAATATTTACCCCGAAATTCGCGACAAGAAAGATTATCCGATATTGGCTTCAGCCATCATCGCCGATGTGGATGTATTCATTACCGGCGACAAGGATTTTGGCGGTCTCGATTCGGAACGTCCCGAGATAATGACAATCAGCGGATTTGAAGAAAAATATCTGTGAGAACAAGACAAAAGGGGACACATCGGTTCGGACGGCCCTTCGCTGTACTCGATAGAGGAGGCGAAGCCGCAGAGCAAATCCTTGCGGCCGACCTGGACGGGGACGGCGTCCTGACGATGGCCGACGCCATCAAGCTCATGCGCAAGGTACTCGGGCTGTAAGGATCGGCCGGCGCAACCGCAACACATATCTTGTCTCCATAGTGAGCGGGGAGGGGAAACCCTCCCCGCTCACGTTCCGCAAGCGAGTTGAGGTTTTCCGCGTGTTGCATTATACTCTTTGTTGGGCGCTTGTCCGCTCCTTTGGAGAAACGATAGGGAATAGGCGCTTGCGCGGGCGGTTGCGCGCGCGGCGTTGCGGCTTGAGGAATATAACGGATATCTCAATGACGGAAATTGCGGCTTCAAATCTTTCAAAATCGTTTGGCGTACATGTGATACTCGAGGACGTCAACTTCAACGTAAACCGAGGCGAACGCATCGGCGTCGTCGGCGGGAACGGCGCGGGGAAATCGACCTTGCTGAAGATCCTCGCGGGCTTGGATGGCGACATAGGCGGCAGCGTATTCGTCGCGTCGGGCAGGCGCGTGGGTTATCTCAGGCAGGAATCCGGCGGATCGGACGGCGAGTCCGCAGACGGCGCCCGCTCGCTTTTGGACGTCACGCGCGGCGCCTACGCTGAAGCGTTGGCTTCCGGGGCGACGGTATACGAGAGCGAGGTACGCGGCGTCCTGCGGAATATGGCGTTTCCCGACAGCGTTCACGACGGCCCGATCGCCAAGCTGAGCGGAGGGGAAAAGACCCGTCTGGCCTTTGCCGAGTTGTTGTTGAAAAAGCCGGATATCCTGCTCTTGGATGAGCCGACGAACCATCTCGACATCGGGACGCTGAATTGGTTGGAACAGAAATTGAAATCGTGGAACGGGACGATCGTCCTCGTTTCGCATGACAGATATTTTCTCGATCAAACGGTGAACCGTATATTCGAGATCGAGCGTCGCGCCCTCCTTGCGTACGCCGGCAATTACTCCGCTTTCGCGGAGAAGAAACGCGCCGCGCGCGCCGCGCAGGAGCGGGCTTTTCAAACCGGTCGCGCGGAGATCAGGCGCCAAGAGGATATGATACGGCGGTTCAAGGAACGCGGCACGGAGAAATTAGCGAAACGGGCGGCTTCGAGGGAGAAACGACTTTCCCGCACGGAAAGGGTCGCGCGGCCCGAAGGCGCGGACAGGCAGCTCAGGCTGCGCCCCACAGAAAAACTGAAAAGCGGCGATGACGTGATCGCCGCGGAAGGGCTCTGCAAGGGTTTCGAGACGGACGGCGTGATGCGCCCGCTGTTCCGGGATGCCGATCTCGACATCAAACGGGGGGAACGCGTCTGCATGGTCGGCGCGAACGGGGTCGGCAAGACCACCCTGCTGAAAATCCTCCTGGGGCGCCTGCAGCCCGACGGTGGCTACGTGCGCAGAGGGCACAACGTGAAATTCGGATACTACGACCAGGAACAGCGCTTTCCCTCCGGCGACAGGACTGTATTGGACGAGATGACGTCCGCGTACAGGCTCTACGGCGAGGGGCAGATGCGGAATATCCTCGCGAGCTTTCTCTTCACAGGGGATATGGTCTTTCAGGAGCTGTCGTCCCTGTCGGGAGGGGAAAGGGCAAAACTGGCCCTGCTGAAAACCATCCTGTCCGGCGCGAACACCCTCCTGCTCGACGAGCCGACGAACCACATGGATATCCTCTCGCGCGAGGCGATAGAGGACGCCCTGCTCGCCTTCACGGGGACGCTCCTCATCGTGTCCCACGACCGGTATTTTCTCGGCAAGGTCCCCACCCGCATAGTGGAATTGACGAACGAGGGCCTG
>JAISGB010000008.1 GCA_031263335.1 Eubacteriales Family XIII. Incertae Sedis bacterium | reverse complement strand
CGCCGTCGCGCAGAACACGGTTTGGAATATGACAAAGGTCCAAGGCGTTACGCCTTCCGGGGCGACCGCCGTCGCGGTATCGCCGAACAGCCCGACATCGGGCGCGCCGATGAACGCGTTCCCCGCGCCGAACATGATACCGAATCCGAGCAACCAGAAACAAACGGATCCGAACGAGAAATCCACAAAATTCTTCATGATGATATTGCCCGCGTTTTTCGCCCGTGTGAAACCGGCTTCGACCATCGCGAACCCCGGTTGCATGAAGAATACCAAAGCCGCGCCGAACAGCGTCCAGATTGTATCGACCGATGAAAACATACGCATCCCTCCTTTCACTCGGAAAACGCGGGTGAAATTGCAATAAACGCGCCGCGCATCAACGCGCGCCTTCCTAAACCGCGACGAGGTAAATCCCTTACGCCGCCAAGTCTCAAAGGACTCCGAAACAGACTTGCATATGAAAAACAAAAAACGTCACTCGATATCGCAGGACTTCCATACAGTATATCGCAAGCCGGAGAATATGTCAAACATTTCTCATATTTCGTAATATTCAGTCAATTACTGTGAGATGAAAAAGCAAGTGCGACCCCCTCGCCTGTGATCCGTCGCACTTACCGTTGCAACCGACCCGTATCCTCGTCCTCGCGTTGTTCGTCCAATTCGATGCCTATGTCGTTTCCGATGACGCGCCCGTAGGCGATCGCGGCGCCTCCGTACTTGTCCCTTATCCTATCCACGGTCCGTTCCAACGTCTCGATCCGTTCCTCATCCTCTCCCGCGTCGTCCAAGAAATTCATCTGCCGCGAGACATCCTCCGGAACGAGGTCTATGCCCGTGACCGTGATGAGGCGAATGGGCGCGTTCATGCTCCACGAGCGTTCCATAAGACCCCACGCCGCGTCGCGGATCCGATCCGCGAGGTTGGTCGGCGACGGTAGGCGCGTCTGTCTGCTGATGGTCTTGAAATCCGGATCCTTCACCTCAATCTTGACGCCGCCGCATCTCAGGCCGTACTTTCTCAGCCGCCCGGATACGGTGTCGGCCAAGGCCGTCAATGCCGTCAGGATATCGTCTCTGCCCAAGAGATCGCGCTTGAAGGTGACGCCGTTGCCCATGGATTTGATCTTGCGTCGCTCCGACGCCGCGCGCACGGGAGCGTCCTCGAGGCCGTTGGCGTATTCGTACAGCACATCGCCCTGCTTTCCGAAGACGGTCCGGAGCATTCGTCGATCGGTCAGGGCGAGATCCCCGATGGAACGGACGCCCATATTGCGCAACTTTTCGGCGGTGACGCGTCCCACGGAGAAGAGTTCGCGCACCGGCAACGGCCAGAGCAGGTCCCGGTAGTTCTCCCGGTCTATCACGGTGATGGCGTCCGGCTTTCTGTATTCGCTGCCCATCTTGGCGAATATCTTGTTCCACGACACGCCGACGGATTGCGTGAGTCCCAGTTCGGACTTCACGACAGACTTGATCTTGCGCGCGATCTCTTCCCCTTCGCCGAACAGTTGGACGCTGGCGGTCACGTCGAGCCACGATTCGTCTATGCTGAAGGGTTCGATCAGATCGGTGTAGCGAGCGTAGATGTCATTGATGCGCTTACAATATTGTTCGTATTTGTCATGATGCGCGCGCAGAAGCAGGAGAGAAGGACATTTGCGCTTCGCTTGCAGGATCGTCTCCGCGGTGGTGACGCCGCAACGCTTCGCGTGTTCGTTCTTCGCCAAGATGATGCCGTGGCGCTTCTTCGGATCGCCGCAGACGGCCACCGGGAGCTCCGCCAACTCCGGCCGCCCGAGCAACTCCACGGACGCGTAAAACGCGTTCATGTCGCAATGCAGTATGACCCTGTCCCCGTTCATGGACGCCCCTTGTTCATCTCGATACACCGGCTCGCCGCCCTTGCGCGGAACCCGATCCCCCTTTAGGACGCGCCCGCGTCCTTCTTCATATAATAGTCCTCCACCACGGAGATGGGCGTGATCTTCGTGGCGATGATCTTGGGCGCTTCATCTTCCTTGAAATTCAGCCTGCCCCGCACGACGACGACGGAATCCGTCTCGATGTTGTCCGCGCTCTTGGCATAGCAATCGCTGAACACGATCACCTCCGTATTGCCATAGAGATCCTCGATGTTGACGAAGGCCATCATATCATTCCTCTTCGTGATGAGCGTCCGCACGTGATCGATGATGCCGACGACGCAGACGGACATATTGTCGGTGACGTCCGGATTCTCGTCGGGATGCGATATCCGTTCCGTCGTCGTGAACGATTGCTCCGACTCCGCCAGGCGTTCGATGATCCGCCTGTTGTCGTCCAAGGGATGGCCGGACAGATAGATGCCGAGCATCTCCTTCTCATAGTTCAATTTCTGGTGTTTCGGCCAATCTTCCGTGTCGGGCAGGACGATGTCCGTACGCGCGGCAGCCATCACATCGGGATTCATATCCCATATCGCGGTCTGTTCGGCGACGGTCTTCCTCTTTTCCTCCTTGATGCGGACGATCATTTGATCGTATACGGCCATGTGCTTCGCCCTGTTCGGGTCAAAACAATCGAAGGCGCCCGCCTTGATCAGGCTCTCCACGGCTCTCTTGTTGACCTTCTCGAGGTCGATCGCCTTCAGGAAGGCCAACATGCTGTCGATCTCGGCGCCATGCTTCTGCGATTCCAATATGTAATCCACCGTGGCGCCGACATGCTTGATGCCCATGAGGCCGTACCGTATCTTTCCGTCCTCCACACTGAATTTCTTCCCGCTCTTCACCACGCAGGGGGGCAGTATCTCGATGCCCATCTCCCGGCAGTTCCGGACGTAGCGCGCGATCTGGCTGCCGTCCCCGCCCATGAAGCTCGTCATGAGCGCGGCCATGAATTCCAAGGGGTAATAGGCTTTCATATAGGCGGTCTGATAGGTGATCACCGCGTACGCCGCGCCGTGGCTCTTGTTGAACGCATAGGACGCAAAGCTTGTCATGTTGTCAAACAATTCGTTCGCCACGCGCTCCGGTATGCCGTTCTTCACACAACCCGCCACCGGCTTGATCGTGTCCGTCCCCTCGATCCCGTGGATGAAATGCTGCCGTTCCCTCTGCATGACATCGTTTTTCTTCTTGCTCATGGCACGGCGGACCTCATCGCTCCTGCCGTAATCGTAGCCGGCGAGGTCGCGCACGATCTGCATGACCTGTTCCTGATAGATCATGACGCCGTAGGTTACGGACAGGATGGGTTCGAGCTTGGGATGCAGGTATTTGATCCGATCCGGCCGCTTCTTGTTCTTAAGATAAGTCGGTATAGACTCCATCGGACCCGGTCGATAGAGGGACACGCCCGCGATGATATCCTCGAACTTATTCGGCTTCAGCCGCTTGAAGAAATCCGTCATGCCCCGGCTCTACAACTGGAACACGCCGTCCGTGTTCCCGTTGCCGATCAGACGAAACACCTCGGGATCGTCGTATTTACCGGTGGAAAAATCGATCTTGACGCCGTGGTTCTTCTCCGCCTCGACCAAGGCGTCCTGAATGACCGTAAGGTTCCTGAGTCCCAGAAAGTCCATCTTGAGCAGACCCAATTCCTCGATGGTCGTCATGGTGAACTGCGTGCTGACGCCCTTGTCGGAGGCGTAAAGCGGCACATATTCGTCCAAGCGATCCCGCGTGATCACGACGCCCGCCGCGTGCGTCCCCGCATTGCGACGCAGTCCCTCCAGATCTGCGGCGATGTCGAGCAGTTCCTTCACGCGCGCGTCGCCGTCCCGCGCGGCGCGCAGTTCGGCGCTCTTTTTCAGGGCGGAGGAGAGATCGATATTCAGCTCGTTCGGGACCATCTTCGCGATCTTGTCCACTTCCCCGTAGGGCATCCCGATCACGCGGCCCACATCGCGGATGACGGCCTTTGCCTTCAATGTGCCGAAGGTGATGATCTGCGCGACCTTGTCCGCACCGTATTTCTCGATAACATAGTCGATGACTTCGCCGCGGCGCTCATAGCAGAAGTCGATGTCGA
>JAISGB010000217.1 GCA_031263335.1 Eubacteriales Family XIII. Incertae Sedis bacterium | reverse complement strand
AACCTTATCGGCGGCAGTATCACCGTCACGTTGGTCTGCGTCCTGCTCGCGTTCTACGATTGGCGCATGGCGTTGGCATTGTTCGCCGCCCTGCCGGTGGCCTTCGCGCTGATTTTCGTGACGAAAAAACTCATGCCTATCGGTGAAAAACACGTGCAGGCAAAATTGGACGTGGCGGAGCAGATGCAGGAGTATCTGGAGGGAATCAAGGTCGTCAAGGCGTTCGGACTGGCGGGCGAAAAGTCGGCGTCCCTGAAAAGCGCCCTGCGCGCCATGCTGAAAGAGGCCATGCGGTTTGAAGCGATAGCCGGAGCATTGGTGACCCTCGCCATGATGGTCCTGCAGGTGGGGATAGGATTGGTGACGCTCGTAGGCGTAACGCTTCTGACGGGCGGAACGCTTTCGCCGATCGCGTTGCTGATGTTCCTGATCGTCAGCGTGAAAATCTACGCGCCGATCATCGTCATTCTCACGTTGTTGCCGGAATTTTTCTACACGCTGATTTCCACCAAGCGTATGCAGGCGCTCCGTGAGGAAGAACCCATGACCGGCGATGAGGACGCGAGGCTTACCGATTACACGGTGGAGATGAAGAACGTGTCCTTCGCCTACAACGACGCGGACGTTATACAAAATATCAGCATGACCATCCCGCAGAACGGCGTGACGGCTTTCGTCGGGCCGTCCGGCAGCGGCAAGACCACCGTTTCCCGCCTGATCGCCCGGTTTTGGGATGTGCGAGAGGGTGAGATCCTGATCGGCGGCAGGAATATCCGCGAAGTGGACCCGGAGCGTCTGATGCGCTATATGAGTTTTGTGTTTCAAGACGTGGTGCTGTTCAACGACACGGTGATGAACAATATCCGCATCGGCAAGAAGGACGCAACCGACGAAGAAATCTACGCGGCGGCGAAGTTGGCTCGATGTGACGAGTTCATCAGCGAGATGCCTGACGGCTTTGACACGCTCATCGGAGAGAACGGCTCCACCCTGTCGGGCGGCGAACGCCAGCGGATCTCCATCGCCCGCGCCTTGCTGAAGGACGCGCCAATCGTGTTGCTCGACGAAGCCACCGCAAGCCTTGACCCGGAAAACGAAACGCAGATCCAAGCGGCGATCTCCGAGTTGGTCAAGGGCCGGACGGTCATCGTCATCGCCCATCGTATGCGCACCGTCGTCGGCGCGGACAAGATCGCCGTCCTGGACGGCGGAAAGCTCATCGAAGAGGGGACGAGCGCCGAGCTGTCGGCCCGGGACGGCCTGTTCGCCCGCCTGTACAAAGTGCAACAGGAAAGCCTCGGCTGGACGGCGGGCAACACCGCCTGACGTTTGCAAAGTCGTTCTTATGAATTCCGCTTCTCCTCTGTCCCGCAACAAGACGGCAATGCAAATTTTGAAGGTCGATTTCCGGACAAATGCTGTCCTGCATACAAGATGATTATATAGGAAATTCATCCTGTATGCAGAATAATATTTTCAAGAACGTCACCGACATTCTCGACCGGGATGAAATCCGCGGCGCACGCATTGTGGGAGATATTCCTATATTCCGGACGGAAGGTTGCGACTCCGTGAATCCGTGCTCCGCAAACGGAACGGCAAGTTTATCACGATTATCTTACGCATATAAGTTGCGTGTCAAACAATGCTCTTGATTTGACCCGCAATTTCAAGTACAATCAACTCCTTAAGATATCTTTCGTCTGTGAGATGTTGCGCCGGATCGCGCCGGCGGATGAGGCCGATTGATTTGAAAGGTTTGGGTATGGAAACGGGCAAATGGAAACGTAACGCGACCTTCTTCATCGCAGGGCAGTTTTTATCCATGTTCGGCTCGATGTTGGTGCAGTACGCCATCACTTGGCATATCACGTTGCAGACCCAATCCGGCGGCGTGATGACCATTTTTACCTGCGCCGCGTTGTTGCCGATGGTATTTGTTTCGCCGTTTGCGGGTGTATGGGCGGACAGATACAACCGAAAACACTTGGTCAATCTCTCCGACGGCGCGATTGCGCTCGTCACCCTCGTCGTTGCCCTTCTTTACTTTTCCGGTTCCAAGAGCATTTGGATCTTGTTGGCGGCGGTAATGGCGCGCAGCGTCGGCCAAGGGGTGCAACAACCGGCGGCGAACGCCCTCATTCCGCAGTTGGTTCCGCAGGAACATCTGGTGCGGTTCAACGGGTTTCAAAGCTCGATGCAATCGCTGACGATGTTTGCGGCGCCGATGGCGAGCGGCGCCCTGCTGACCTTCCTGCCGATCGAGTATATTTTCCTGATCGATATTGGCACCGCCGTCATCGGTATCGCCATCGTCTTTTTCTGTGTCAAGGTGTCACGCGTCTCGAAACCGGAAGAAAGAAAACCGGGCGCCAAGGTCTATTTCCGCGAGATGACGGAGGGATTGCGGTATATCGGCGGAACGGCATGGCTGAAGACCCTCTTTGTCGCCTTCGCGCTGTTTGCCGTTTTGGCGTCGCCCGCCGCTATGCTGACGCCCCTCCAAGTGGCGCGCACCTTCGGCGATGACGTCTGGCGGCTCACGGCGATCGAAATCCTCTTCGCGGTCGGTATGACGGCCGGCGGCATCATCATGTCCGCTTGGGGCGGCTTCAAAAACAAGGCGAGAACCATGACGCTCGCTTGGTTGCTGTTCGGCGTAACCACCGTCCTCTTCGGCGTCATCCCGAACTTTTGGATCTATCTCGGCGTAATGCTTCTCTGCGGATGCACCATGCCGTTGTTCAATGTCCCGACCATGGCGCTCATGCAGACTGAAATCCCGCAGGAACTGATGGGACGGGTTTTCGGCGCGATAACCATGTGCAGCGGACTCGCGATGCCGGTGGGGATGTTGCTGTTCGGACCGCTCGGGGATATTGTGAAAATCGAATGGTTGCTCATCGTCACGGGCGCAATGCTGATTGCGGGCGCATTCGTCCTGCGCGGGCGCAAAGAGCTTGTGCAAATATGCGAAAAGCCGCCTTATCGAGTTACAAGACATTGAAAACGCCACAGAGCGGGCGATAGACATAATGCTTTACTGTATGCGCGGACAATTCTTCCTTGACGGCAATAAAAGAACGGCTATGCTTGCCGCAAATAAAGAAATGATTGCCAATGGGCAAGGGATCATTACTGTCCCGGTCGAGCTTATCCCGCAATTTACGCCGTTGCTTGTCCGGTATTACGAAACAGGCAAGCCGGACACGGTAAAATCCTTTGTATATGACAACTGCATAGACGGCATGAATCTTTAAGAACAGGAACGGGCAACCGCGTCGAAGGCCGAAAAGGAAGGGGCAATCCGTACCGCATGGATTTTCGGGATTGCATTCCATAAACATATTGATATCGCAATGTTTTTGGATTACACCACGAATAACAGTTTCGGAAGGAATGCGATATGATACAAACGGCTACATGGAGGGCATCATCCGGTCAATCGGGTCCTTACGGTCCACCTTCCGGCCGAAGGCATAGATGATGATGCCGACGGCGAAGGCGCAAACGCTCATGAGCAATATCGTCTGCAACATACCGTCCCAATTGCCGAAGAAACTGCCGTAACCGTATTCACTGTCATAGAAGCCCGGTATATAGACTTGGCCGTCACTCCCGGCGGGAAGCGGATGCGCAACGTCCAATTGGACGCCGTTATCGAGAACCGTATCGGAATATTCCGCCAAGGCGTCCGCCTCATAGCTTCCTTCCGTCACATCGGCGGCGGCGACCCAATAGCCCGGTCCCCAGTCGGCTTCATACCACTTCAAGAAGAAACGCGAGACAAATCCGAATACGCCGAAGCCCATGAGATAGAAACCGATATTTTTCACGTCGCCAAAGCCGAGCCTTGATTTCGGATTGATGGGATAGAGTTGCGGGTCTTTGACCGCAGCGCCCTTCCATATCCACTTGGCGAGTGCATAGAACACCGGTATAAGCAACATCACGGCATAACCGCCGAGGAACCAACTCGTACCATTGAGCAATACCGTGGCGACACAGAAGAAAAGTACGAGGCCCGCCATGACCGAGTGCATCGGCTTGCCGCCCGGCGTCTTGAACGGGACGTCCTCGGAGGGTATTCTGCGCTTCAGTATGATTGCGGAGATGGTCGTCAGGGCGCAGACGATAACCGTAAAGAACACATCCACGAGAACGAGGGTGCTGAAACTCAGTTGATGTCCGGGTACCCCGAGCAACGCCGTGGTTGCCACAAGCACGATCAGGAGACTGACCCACGGAGTCCCTCTCTTGTTTGATAATTTCGCGAGAATCTTCGGGCCGAAATGCTCATCCGAGAGAATGAGCGCCGATCGCGCCGCCGTTGTGACGCACATATTATATATCGCACACTGTCCGAAGATCGCGATGATGATGAACAATACGCCAAGCACGGGGCCGCCGTAGGTGAACAACACATCCGCGTAACCGACGGAATCCG
>JAISGB010000023.1 GCA_031263335.1 Eubacteriales Family XIII. Incertae Sedis bacterium | reverse complement strand
CACAAATCCCGGATATTGGACCTATCCGCGACTGTCCGCTCAGTTCAGAATCACACGAGACGAAGCGCTCCGCCATGAACAGCCTGTGGGTTGTTTTGGGAAGCGGAGATGACACGCCTCACCACAATCAATGCACTGGAATAATCTCAAGAGTCGCGCGGCGGCGGTCGTGCATCCCTATCGTCATCGCTCGACACCTCGGAGACGATCTTGTCTCGGCGGTGGAGCAGATAGGCGAAAGCCGGCTTGTCCGCGCGCCCCACCCTGCCGCGCAGTTGGTAGAGTTGGGATAGACCGAAGCGATCGGCGTCCAAGATGAGAATGGTGTTGACATTCGGGATGTCGATGCCCGACTCGATGATGGTCGTGGATACGAGGACGTCGTATTTCCCGTCGATGAAATCCATCATGACGTCCTCAAGCTCCGTCTCCTTCATGCGCCCGTGTCCCGCCGCCACGCTCGCCTCCGGGACCAAGGCGCGTATCTCGGCGGCCACCCGCTCGATCCCGCTGATCCGGCTCACGACCGCGTAGACCTGCCCCCCGCGCCCCAGTTCCCGTCGTAGGGTTTCGCGAATGATCTCGTCGCTCTGTTCCATCACGTAGGTCTGGACGGGATATCTGTCCTCCGGCGGTTCCTCGATGAGGTCCATGTCCCGGATCCCGAGCAGGGACATATGCAACGTCCGGGGGATGGGCGTAGCCGTCAACGTCAGCACGTCCACATTCTTTTTCAACGCCTTGATCCGTTCCTTGTGCCGCACGCCGAACCGTTGTTCCTCGTCCACGACGAGCAGGCCGAGATCCTTGAATGCGACATCCTTTGAGAGAAGGCGATGCGTTCCGACGACCACGTCGATGAAGCCCTTGGCGAGATCCTTGCGCAACGCCTCCTGCTCGGCCGCCGTGCGGAAACGGGACAGGACGCCCACGGAGAATGGGAAATCCGCAAAGCGCTCCTTGAACGTGCCGTAGTGTTGGCTGGCGAGAATGGTGGTCGGGACGAGGACGGCGGCCTGTTTCCCGTCGGCGACGCATTTGAATATCGCCCGCAACGCCACCTCCGTCTTGCCGTAGCCCACATCGCCGCAGAGCAGACGATCCATGGGGATGGGCTTCTCCATATCCTTCTTGATTGCGGCGATGCTCCGTAGCTGATCCTCGGTCTCTTCATAGGGGAATTTGTCTTCAAAATCCTTCTGCCAGACCGTGTCGGGGGAAAAGGCGTAGCCGACGGCAGCCCGACGCTCCGCAGACAGGGCGACCAATTCCTCCGCCATCTCCGCGATGTCCGCCTTGACCTTCGCCTTCGCATTCTTCCATTCGTTGCCGGACAGTTTGTTGAGTTTTGGCCGACTCTCCCCTCCGCCGATATATTTCTGGACCAAGGATATCTGATCCGCCGGCACATAGAGGACATCATTCCCCGCATATTTGATCTTCAGATAGTCGCGTGTGTCGCCCTGCACGACGATCTGCTCCATGCCCGCGTATTTCCCGATCCCGTGGTGCTCATGCACGACGAAATCCCCTTGCGCGATATCGCTGAAAGCCCGGAGCGGCTTCCCCTTGTCGGAAACCTTCAGCCGCCGCTTCCGACGGTCGGAACGAAAGACGTCCCCGTCCCGGATCCAGACCTTCTTCTCTCCGATCAACTCGAGTCCCGCGCTGAGTTCGCCCTCGATCAGGCGCACACGCCCCTCGAGATTTTCGCGCAACAGCAGATCCCGCAGGTTCTTCCTGCGTTCCTCGGAGGAACAGACGAGCGTGATCGCAAAGCCCCGCTTGTCATAGTTCCTGAGCTCCCGCACGAACAGTTCCATGCTGCCCCCGGTCGCGGGAGGTTCCTTCGCCGTGAAGGCGAAGCGTTCGGAGATCGCCCGACCGCCCGGCCGCCGCTTCATATCCTCCGGTTGCCGATTGTAGGGTGTGAAGGCGTAGAGATCGTGGCGCTCGTACAAGGCGGGAAGATCCTCCAAGCCGGCGAACCCGGCGAAATCCTGCGGCGCCGCCCTTCCCTCGGAAAGCAGGGATTGGAAGTCGAGGACGGCCTCCTTCTCCCGAAGGGAAACCGCCTCCCGTACACGATCCGGATCGTCGACGATGAGGATGCCTCCGGCGGGGAGATAGGCCGACATATTCACGGCGTCGTCCGTAAAATAGGTCAGGTAGTTTTCGAGGAGCTGTCGATTTTCCAACGAGGAGACGAGTTCTGTCAGGACGTCCCGTCGATCCTCCAAGGACGTCCGCGCCCCGGCCTCCGCGCGCGCCGCAGCGTCGCCGTAGGCGCGCGCGATGCGGGCAACAGCCCGCGCGCACATATCGGCGTCCGGCAGGAATTCCGTTGCGGGAAGGATGGTCCGGCGTTCGATCCGTTCGACCGTCTTTTGGCTTTCCGCGTCAAACAGGCGAACCGATTCGGCCTCATCCCCGAAAAATTCCGCGCGCACGGGCAACGCGGCGTCCGATGGGAAGATGTCCAAGATGCCGCCCCGAAAACTGTATTCCCCTCGGTTTTCCACGGACGGCGCGCGCGTGTAGCCCATGGCGGGCAGAAGGCGACGCGCCGCGTCGAGATCCGTCTCCTCGCCGACGGCGAGCGTGAAAGTCCGGTTGAAGAAGAAGGAAGGAGGCAACAGCTTTTTCAGAGCCGCCGACACGGGCGCGACGACGACCGTCCCCTCGCCCTTGTTCAGTGCGATCAGCGCCTCGATCCGCGCGTAAAGATTGTCCCGGCTCTTTGCCTCGAAACCGGAGAAGAAGGGATCGTCCTCCGGCGCCGTACGGATGTCGCGGGGAAGAAAGAACGAAAGATCCTTCGCGATGGCCTTCGCGTGTTCGAAATAAGGGGTGACGATCAGGCAATTTCCCGAGAAACCGCGCAGGAGATCCGCGACGATCGGCGCAATCCTCCCTCCCGACAGGCCGGAGATATGGACCGTCTTATTGTCAGCCATTGTATCTCGTCATCGCGATGTCGATCCCTTCGGAGAGAATGCATTCCACGGCGTCCGCAGCCCGCAGGATCGCGGGTCCGACCGCCTCCGCCTCATTCTTGCGGAATTTTGACGTCACATAGTCGATCAAGGGTATCTCGCCGCGATCGGCGCCGATGCCGACGCGCACACGCGGAAAGCAGTCCTCCCGCAGATGAAAGATGACGGATCGCATGCCGTTATGCGTACCGGCGCTCCCGCCCCTTCGGATGCGCAACATCCCCATGGGGATGTCGATGTCGTCATAGATGAGGATGAGTTCCTCCGGGCGGACGTCGAAATAGCGCACCAAGGAGATCACGCTCTCGCCGGAGAGGTTCATATAGGTCTGCGGTTTGACGAGCATGGTCTTCTTGCCGCCGATCACCCCTTCACCCGTCAACGCCTTGTGCCTGAGCTTGTTGACGCGGACGCCGTTTTGTTCGGCCAAGCGATCCACGGTGATGAAGCCGATATTGTGTTTCGTATATTCGTATCGTTTCCCCGGATTGCCCAATCCGACCACAACATACATGAACTGCTCCCGTCGCCCTGAAAAACCGCGCCTATTTGTTG
>JAISGB010000007.1 GCA_031263335.1 Eubacteriales Family XIII. Incertae Sedis bacterium | reverse complement strand
AAATCCGCATTAGAACCCGAACTGCATCAAAACTATCGCGACCGTTGAATCGTTTTGATTGGAGTGGTTACGATTCAACGGTCACGTTGCCTTTGATTGAATCGGTATTTTTGAAGGTTACTTTTGCGGGGTTTCGTCCGAGGGGGTTTTTACGATCAGGGCCGGCGGCAGGAATTTTAGCAGGGCCGAGGCCAACGCGCGCTCGTCGATGGGTTTGGACAGGAATCCGTTGAACCCTGTCTCGAGGAACATCTTTTCATTTCCGCTGATGGCGTTGGCCGTGAGCGCGATGATGGGGATGCGGGACACGGGTCCTTTCATGCGGCGTACGCGTTGCGTGGCCTCGATCCCGTCCATCTTGGGCATCATGTGATCCATCAGCACCAGATCATAGGAGTTGCTCTTGAGCTTCTCCAATGCTTGGACCCCGTCGTAGGCGTGATCGCATTCCACATCGAACGATTCCAACATGTATTCCGCGACTTCGAGGTTGATCTCCACATCGTCCACGAGCAGGATGCGCGCGCCGGGCGCAGTGAATTGCTCGACGTTCTCGTATTCCTCGGGGAGATCGCTTTCATCGCCCACGCGGAAGGGCAGGGTGACGACGAAGGTCGAGCCTTTGCCGTACTCGCTTTCCACTTCGATCCGGCCGTTCATCATCTCGCACAATCGCTTCGTGATGGCGAGGCCGAGTCCCGTACCCGTGATGTTCTTGTTCTTCGTGATATCCAATTGCACGAATTCCCCGAACAGCTTCGGGAGGTCGCCCTCCTTGATGCCGACGCCCGTGTCGGAGACCTCGAATCGCACGGAGCCGTCGGGATTTGGGGAGACATTGAAGTTGATCCAACCGCTCGGCGTGTATTTGTACGCGTTGTTCAGCGTGTTCGTGAGGATCTGCCGCAGACGCTTTGCGTCGGCGTACACCACCTTGGGCAGATCCGGCGAAAAACTGCAGTGGAAGCCGAGGGTCTTTTGCTCCATCATCAGTTCAAACACGGATTGCAGACTGTCGAGCAACTTGAAGAAATCGAAATATTCGTCGATCAGTTCCAATTTGCCCGCCTCGATCTTTGAAAAATCGAGAATATCGTTGATGAGGTCGAGCATGACCGCAGAGGAAGACTGTATCTTCGAGAGGTATTCGCGCTGTTTGGGATTCAGCTCCGTATCCTTCATCATGTCGGAGATGCCGATGATGGCGTTCATCGGCGTGCGTATCTCGTGGGAGATCGTGGCGAGGAAGTCGGACTTTGCCTCGTTGGCGCGCTCAGCCTCCTTCTTTGCGTTGATGTAGTCGTCGATGTCGTAAAAGATGATCATGACGCCGCCCGTGACGCCGTCGTCCCGGCGCATGGGGTTGATCTGGATGGAGTAGACCCGCGCGTTCCCGTCTTTGCCGAAATCGATCGCCTGCGTGCCGCCGAACTGACCCGCCTTGTCCACGCTTTCCGCGTGGAACAGCCGATCGATGCCGGCCCGCATCTCGTCATCCAAGGTGTCGTCGAGTATCTCCCGGTAGGTCTTGTCCTTGATCAGTCCGAAGCCCGCTATATTGCAGGCGTTCAGATAGGATTCCGTGCAGTAGACGATGCGTCCGTCCTTGTCGAACAGCAAGATGAAATCCCGACTGTTCGACAGGAGCAGACTCATGTACTGTTCCAATTTGGACTTGTCCGCGGAGATGATGTCGCTGAGGCGGTTTTTCGCTTCAAAACTGATCTTGTTGCGCTCGTTGATGAGATGTTCCCGTTTTAATGCCCTTGACAGTTTCTTGACCTCAAGATCCAACCGTTTGTTTTCGGTCATGAGCGTTTCGTCCGCGCCGTTTTGTGTTTCCGGGTTATTCATCGTCTAAAGCACGCATATCGCGAAAGTGTCATTGTGGAATCTGTTTATCGTGCCGGCATCGCCCTCCGTGGCGCCTGTCGGGCATATCTCACCGCCGGAATACGTCATCGCATAGGGGATGCCGGTCCCGGCCAACAATTTTTTCACCTCGTCCGCCTCCCGTTCGGATTCGTAGCCGAGCGAGAAATACCTGCCGATGCAGGAGAAGATCAGCAGGGCGGCGGGTTTGTCGTCCGGCGATATCTTGCGCAGTTCGTCGCCCGTCGCCTTGACCACCTCGTCCCCGTCTATGAAGCCCACCGACAGGGTCGCGCCCTCGGGGATGTCGCCGCCGCAGACCGCGTAGCCCTCAGGCGTTATGGCGAAGATGATCCGCACGACGGGCGGGGAGCCGTCGTTGTAATCGACGATGAACGGATAGGAATTCACGCCCGTGAGTGTGCCGTCGGCGCCCTTCTTCAAGCCCAAGGACAGCAGATAATCCTCCACGGAGATGCCGTTGATCGTTTGGAGCTGATTGCCGCGCGAGGCCGTCACGACGCCCTTTTCACGGAAGATCTTCTCGCCGGAGATGGAGGCGATCCGGAATTTGGGTTTTACGTCGCCGCAGACGAGGACGAAGGCGAGCCGATCCCTGTACGCTTCGCCGTTTATGATGATGTGGCTGTTGTGGTAGTCGATGGTGTCGTCCGCGGAGACGGTCCCGAAGTTCGGCGCCTGCCCCGAAACCTCGGAGAGGGTGTTGACGAAGAAATCCCCGCCCACATTCAAAAGGAGCGGCGCGTAGCTGAGCAGGAGGGATGGTTTTTCCCCCTCGCCGAGCTTCTTCGCGGCCTCGGCGTAACCGCGTGCGATCACATCCGCATCTTCACCCTCTATGGGTTCCGTAAGGCCGGTGACGAAGGATACGTCGTCGGACGTGAGCACCAACATGGTCAATCCGACCAAGGGATCCGTCTCCCGCGATATGGCGCCGAGCGTCGTCGTGCCGACGAACTCAAAGGGCAACGCGTCGTGCAACGCCGCAACGACGCCGCTGTCGATGAAGTCGGAATAACAGCCCATCAGGCCGATGCTGTGCGCGAGAAGGCGGTTCCCCGCGTCCAACTGCGCTGTGATTTCCGCGACGGCCGCTTCCGCATCATCGATTTCACTTGTCGATACGGTTATCGCTTTTATCATGTCGGACCCTCCTTTTGAAGAATTCGCAAATTTGAAGTTTCGGTCTATTATATCATATAATGAATGAAGAGTAGTACAATTTCACCGCAAATTTATCACAAAAATCCT
>JAISGB010000210.1 GCA_031263335.1 Eubacteriales Family XIII. Incertae Sedis bacterium | reverse complement strand
CACCTTGGTGACCGACGCTTGGGATTTGACGAAGTGCAATGTCGAATGCCGCAGACAGAACAAGATCGCTTGGAGGTTTTTCAAGAAATACGTGCCGGGATTCGAAAACGCGTATATTTCAAGGACCTGCAACGAATTGCGTCTGCGGGAAGGACCCCGGATCGTCGGCGACTATATTTTGACGCGCGACGATGTCGAGGAGGCGAGGAGGTTCGAGGATTCCATCGGAAAATCATCGTTCAAGGCCGGCGGTTATCATGTGGCGTCGATGGATACGTTGAACGCGATCGCGTCCTTGGACACAAAGGAACAGCCGGTGGGCGCAATCAACGAGAAGTCGGATATCGCGTTCCCGAAAGACGGCGGCTCCTACGATCTGCCCTATCGCATCCTCGTGCCGAAAAAAATCGAAAACTTCTTGGCCGCCGGCAAATGCGTATCCACGGATCGCCCGTCCTATCTGCGTTACCTCCATCAGACGATGGTCACGGGTCAAGCCGCGGGAGCGGCGGCGGCGCTCAGCGTGAAGAAGGGCGTCACGCCGCGCGAGTTGGAAAACAACGCAAAGGAATTGCAGGATGTCCTGTTGGATCAGGGCGTGATCCTGTAGGGGCCTTCCGAAAACCAAATTTGCACACCGCCACTCCGTTTGAGCGCGTTCGCACTTCCTCCCGCAACGCGCTCTTTTGTGTATCCCCGAAAAATCGCTTCGAAAAATTGTTGATTTTTCCCGCAGACATAGTACAATCTATATAAGCGGCAAGGATACGTTGCCGAAACAACATTTTCATTTGGTCTTTCTTTGGCACCGAAACAGAATACGCGGCTCTGCAGTTGAGATTCGACGGGAAAAGGTGATATGATGATAGAGCAAATGCAGTTCTTCTTGATGATTGAAAAACTCAACAGTTTTTCCGAAGCGGCCAACGAACTTTACATCTCCCAATCGACGTTATCCAAACAGATCAAAGCCTTGGAACGGCATCTCGGATTCGAGCTGTTCGATCGCACCACCCGCAAGATCCGCATCACGCCCGCGGGCGAGGTGTTCCGCAAATACGCCCATCGCATCATCTCGGAATATCGCGAGATGATCTTGGAAACGGAGAAATATCAAAAGGAGTTTGCGCGCCTGAGCATCGCGAGCATTCCGGTCTTGGACGCCTATCATCTCTTTGAGGTGTTTGACGAGTTCCAGAAGGAAACCCCGAATGTCGTGGTCGTGGTCGAGGAATGCGAACGAACCTTTGCGCTCAGCGAGTTGCGGAGAGGCGCGGTCGACATGGCGATTCTGCGCAGCAATTTCATCAGCAAGGAGGAATTTTTCACAATCCCCTTCATGGACGATGAATTGGTGTTGTTGATCCCCGAAGCCCATCCTTTCTCGGGCCGGGGCGAGGTATCCCTTTCGGACGCCGTGGATGAGACCTTCTATTTTTTAAGCAAAAACACGGGGATGTACCCGTTTTGCGTCGAGGCGTGCAGAAAAGCGGGATTTTTCCCGAATGTAATGAAAAGCGAACTCAACCGCAGGTCCATTCGCAGCAAGATCCTGCACGGAGACGGGGTGTCCATGATGGCGGAAACCGTCGCGAAGGAAATTGCCGTGCCGGGACTCACCTATGTGAAACTCGAGCAACATCCGATGGTCGATCTGTCATTCGTGTTAAATCAAGACAAGATCGGCGAAGGCGCGGATACGTTGATTCAATACGTCAAAACACATCTAAAGGTCAGTTAAGCCAAATGATTTATCGCGATACGGAATAAATATTTCGGAGATTTTGAATTGTACCGGAGCTTCTTCCCTCATTATAATGTTCATGAGGTGATTCAATGAAGTTCAGAAAACTTACAATGAAAATCAACGGCGTGGATCGCATGTTCGTATGCGATCCGACGAAGGACACCTTGGCGGACGTCCTTCGTCGGATCGGGCTGACGGGCGTCAAGGTCGGATGCGGAACCGGCGTATGCGGAGCGTGTAACGTCATCTTGGACGGCAAACTGATCCGATCCTGTACGCGCAAGATATCCTCCGTCCCCGAATACAGCGAGATCACCACGATCGAGGGCGTCGGAACGCCGCAACATCCGCATCCCTTGCAGATTGCCTTCATGCACTCCGGCGCCGTACAATGCGGCTTCTGTTCCCCCGGGTTTATTGTATCCGCCTACGCGTTGCTCGATGAGAATGCCGATCCGACGCGCGAGGAGGTACGGGATTGGTTCACAAAACATCGTAATATCTGTCGTTGTACGGGATACAAACAGATCACGGACGCCGTGATGAACGCGGCGAAAGTGATGAGAGGGGAGGCAGCGCCGGAGGATATCATGCTCGACGAGCCGGCGCCGGGCGAGTATTACGGCAAACCCATCGTCCGTCCGGCCGCCCTCGGAAAGGTCACGGGGCTGACGGATTTTGGGGAAGACATCGCGCTGAAGATGCCGGTCGGCACGGCGCGCGCCGTCTTGATCCAACCGAAGATCACGCATCACGCGAAGATACTGTCCCTTGACGTTTCCGAGGCCGAGGCGATGCCCGGGGTCGTCAAGGTCGTGACGGCCAAGGACATCAAGGGGACGAACCTCATGGCCTTGCACGGCGTCCGGGGAAGGACATCCACGACGGGACCCCTGCGCACAATTTTCAGCGACACGAAGATCGTGCGTCTGGGCGATACCGTCGGCGCCATTGTGGCCGACACGGAGGAGCACGCGCGCGCAGCGTTGCCCAAGATCAAACTCGAGATCGAGCAGTTGCCCGCGTATACGAGCCTGCTCGACGCCGTGATGCCCGGCGCCGTTGAGGTACACCCGGGCATATCGAATCTGATCAACAGCGTACCGAAGCTGAAGGGGGTCGGGGAGGAAAATCCCGCCGCCGTGGAGGAGATCATCGATACCTCCGCCTATTCCGCGGAGGGCAGCTTCTATTCCACGCCGCAACCGCATCTGTCCATCGAGGGCGATATCGTCGAATCCTACTGGGATGAGGATGATTATTTGACGATCCAATGCAAATCCCAGAACATCTACGGGAACATCGAGGCGATCGGCGTGGCGCTCGGTTATCCCGACGAAAAGATCCGCATGATCACGAATCCGACGGGCGGGAGTTTCGGTTGGGCCATCAATCCGGGGACCTACGCGATCGCGGCGGCCTGTACGATGGCGACGGGATTGCCCGTCGTCCTCCGGCTGACCTACGCGGAACACCAGTATTTTTCGGGGAAGCGCAGCGCGAGTTTTTCAAATTGCAAGCTCGGTTGCGATGAGACAGGCAAGCTCACGGGCGCGATGCTCGACATTTCGTTGGATCACGGCGCTTATCGTGAAGCGGAATATCTGCTCGAACGAACGGTGCGTTTCAGTTTCTATCCATATTATATCCCGCAGATGGCGACCTTGGGCCGAATGTGGAACACGAACAACTGTTTCGGGACGGCCTTCTGCGGTTTCGGTTCCCCGCAAGCCTATACCGTCTGCGAGGCGATGATGGACATACTGGCGGAAAAGGCGGGAATCGATCCGTTCGAGTTTCGCTTTCGCAATATCGCGCGCGATCGGACGCAGACAAATTCCAGCAGCTATCCGTATCGCAGTTATCCCATGGAAACGATCATGGAGACCATGCGCCCGTTCTATAACCGGGCCGCGGCGGACGCGAAGGAGGCCGACACCCCCGAAAAGCGCCGAGGCATTGGGCTGTCATGGGGCAGATATTCCTCCTCCGTCGGGAATTTCGATGTGGCCTCCGTTGCGCTCGAGTTGAATCCGGACGGGACGATCGGCAAGTTTGACACTTGGCAGGATCTTGGGCAGGGCGGCGA
>JAISGB010000102.1 GCA_031263335.1 Eubacteriales Family XIII. Incertae Sedis bacterium | reverse complement strand
GGCTCGACATCGGCATCGGGGCTGCACCACTTGGTATATGAGATAGTGGACAACGCCATAGACGAGGCGCTCGCCGGCTTCTGCGACGATATATCGGTGATAATAGGGGACGGCGACGTGATCACCGTCATTGACAACGGGCGCGGGATACCTGTGGATACGCAGGAGCAGACGGGCACAAGCGCGCTCGAAGTCGTGTACACGGTGCTGCACGCAGGAGGGAAGTTCGGCGGCGGCGGGTACAAGGTATCCGGCGGCCTGCACGGGGTGGGCGCGTCGGTGGTCAACGCCCTGTCGGAGCATATGGAGGTGGAGATCAAGCGAAACGGCCATATATACAGGCAGACCTATTCCCGGGGAAAGACGATGTCCAAGTTGGAGATCGTGGGCGATTCGAGGCGGACGGGATCCAAGACCATGTTTCGCCCCGACCCGCAGATATTCGACGAATTGGAATATGATTACGAGACGCTGGAACACCGGCTCCGCGAGATGGCCTTCCTCAACAAGGGTGTGCGGATCACGCTGAAGGACGAGCGGGAAGGGAAGAAGCGCAAGGAGGAATTCTATTACGAGGGCGGCATCCGCGAGTTCGTGAAGCATCAGAACGAAAACAAATCGCCGATCCACGAGGACATCATCTATTTCGAGGTGAAGCGCGGCGAGGACGCCGAGGTCGAGGTGGCGATGCAATATACCGAACGCTACAACGAGACGGTCTTTTCCTACGCGAACAACATCAACACCATCGAGGGCGGCTCGCATTTGGTGGGATTCAAGTCCTCCCTCACGCGCGTGTTCAACGACTACGCCCGCCGCACCAATCTGCTGAAGGAGAAGGATGAAAACCTCACGGGGGAGGACGTGCGCGAGGGGTTGACCGCGATCATCTCCGTGAAATTGGCGTCGCCGCAGTTCGAGGGACAGACCAAGGCCAAGCTCGGAAACAGCGATATGCGCGGCTTTGTGGAGACGAGTTCCAACGAAAACCTGATGGCCTTCCTCGAGGAGCATCCCGCGCAGGCGGCGAAGATATTGGACAAGATCATCAAGGCCGCCAGGGTGCGGATCGCGGCGCGGAAGGTGCGCGACACGCAGAGAAAGAGCCTGATGGAGGGCGGCGCTTTGCCCGGGAAATTGGCCGACTGCTCCGAGAAGGATCCGACGATATCCGAGATCTTCCTCGTGGAGGGCGATTCTGCGGGCGGCAGCGCGAAGTTGGGGCGGGACAGGAAGCGGCAGGCCATCCTGCCGTTGCGCGGCAAGATACTGAACGTGGAGAAGTCCAGCCCGGACAAGATGCTGAACTCCGACGAGATCAAGAACATGATTACGGCGTTCGGATGCGGCATCGACCCGGAATTCGACATCGATAAATTGCGCTACCACAAGATCATCATCATGACGGACGCGGACGTGGACGGCGCCCATATCCGGACCCTGCTCCTGACCTTCTTTTTCCGCCACATGACCCCCCTCATCCTGAACGGCTATGTGTACATCGCCCAACCGCCCCTCTATCAGGTGAAGAAGGGGAAGGAGACCCATTACACCTACAGCGAGAAGGAACAGGATCGGCTGTTGGACAGCTTGGGCGAGGGCAAGCTCGACATCCAGAGGTACAAAGGCTTGGGGGAGATGGACGCGGAACAGCTGTGGGAGACGACGATGGATTGGGGCAAGCGGACCCTCATCCAGGTGACGGTGGACGATATGGCGGCCGCGGACGAGACCTTCACCATGCTCATGGGCGACAAGGTGCCGCCCCGCAGAAAATTCATCGAGGACAACGCCAAATACGTGAAGAACTTGGATATCTAAGTGAAGAAGGGTTGCGGAAAGATCATGGAACAGATAGATGAGATGAAGTTAGAACAGCACGAAATACACGATGAGATGAAGCGCTCCTACATCGACTACGCCATGAGCGTCATCGTGGGGCGCGCCCTGCCCGACGTGCGCGACGGACTGAAGCCGGTGCATCGCCGCATCCTCTACGGCATGGCCGAACTGGGACTCACGCCGGACAAGGCGTACAAGAAGTCCGCCCGTATCGTCGGCGACGTCATGGGCAAGTACCATCCGCACGGCGATTCCTCCGTATATGACGCCATGGTGCGGATGGCGCAGGATTTCTCGATCCGCTACATGCTCGTGGACGGCCACGGGAACTTCGGTTCGGTGGACGGCGATTACGCGGCGGCCATGCGGTACACCGAGGCGCGCATGACGCCCTTCGCCCTGCAGATGTTGCGGGACATCGACAAGGAGACCGTGGACTTCGTTCCGAACTTCGACGGGGACGAGAAGGAGCCTTCCGTTCTGCCGTCGAGATATCCGAACCTCTTGGTCAATGGTTCCAACGGGATCGCCGTCGGCATGGCCACCTCCATCCCGCCGCACAACCTCGGCGAGGTGATCGACGCGACCGTCCGCCTGATCGACGATCCGAACGCCGGCGTCGAGGACCTGATCAAGATCGTGAAGGGTCCGGATTTCCCGACGGGCGCCATCATCCTCGGCAGGAAGGGCGCGAAGGAAGCCTATCGGACCGGGCGGGGACGCGTTCTCGTCAGGGCCAGGACGGAGATCGAGGAGACGAAAAAGGGAAAACAGCAGATCATCGTCACGGAGATACCCTATCAGGTGAACAAGGCGCGGATGCTCGAAAAGATCGCCGAACTGATCAAGGACAAGAAGATCGACGGCATCTCCGAGGTACGGGATGAGTCCAACCGCGAGGGTATGCGCGTCGTCATAGAGCTGAAGCGGGACGCCAACCCGCAGATCACGCTGAACCGGCTGTTCAAGCAGACGCAGCTGCAGGAGAGCTACAGCATGATCATGATCGCCCTCGTGAACGGGGAACCCAAGTTGCTCAACCTGTATGAGATATTGGACGAGTACCTGAAGCATCAGAAGGACATCGTAAAGCGCAGGACGATCCACGATCTGGCGAAGGCGGAGGCGCGGGCGCACATCCTCGAGGGATTGCTGATCGCCTTGGACAATATCGACGAGATCATCAAGACCATTCGCGCCAGCTACGACAACGCGAAGGAGAAGCTCAAGGAGCGGTTCCGTCTGTCGGACTTACAGGCGCAGGCCATCTTGGACATGCGTCTCGCCCGTCTGCAGGGACTCGAGCGGGAGAAGTTGGAAAAGGAATATGCCGAACTGCAAAAGATGATCGACTATTACAAGGGGTTGCTCGCGGACGAAAGCAAGCTCATGAACGTGGTAAAGGACGAGTTGCTCGAGATCAAGAAGAAGTACGGCGACGCGCGAAGGACCTCCGTAACCCAAGCGGCGGCGGAGATAGAGGAGGAGGATCTCATCGAGGAGAACCGGGTGGCCATCACGCTCACCCATCTCGGTTACATCAAGCGGGTGGACGCCGATGTGTATAAGACGCAACGCAGAGGCGGCAAGGGGATCATGGGTCTCACGACGCGGGACAACGATTTCGTCCGCGATCTGATCATCACCTCCACCCATGACTACCTTATGTTCTTTACAAACACGGGTAAAGTGCATAAAATAAAGGCATATGAGATTCCCGAGGCGCAACGGACGGCGCGGGGTACGCCGGCCATCAATTTCCTGAGCCTCATGCAGAGGGAGCGGATCACGGCGGTCATGCCCATCCGGGAATTTCCGGAGGACAAGTATCTCATCGCCGTCACGAAGAAAGGGACGATCAAGAAGACGCCGCTGTCCCAGTACGACACGAACCGAAAGAACGGACTCATCGCCATCAACCTGAAGGACGGGGATGAGATGATCGGCATCAAGCAGTCCAGCGGCACGAACATCGTCATGATCGTGACGAAGAACGGCAAGAGCATCTGCTTCGACGAGAACGACGTGCGTCCCATGGGACGGAGCGCCGGCGGGGTGCGCGCCATCCGTTTGGACGAGGACGACGAGGTCGTGGCGATGGATCTCGCGGAGCGGCACGAGAAGTTGCTTGTGGTGACGAAGAACGGCTACGGCAAACGGACGCCGGCGGAGGATTACAGTGTACACGCTCGAGGGGGCAAGGGCGTCCTCACGTACAACAAGGCCAAGTTCAAGAAGACGGGAGAGCTTATCGGCGCGATGATCGTCGGAGACGACGACGAGATATTGCTCATCAATTCCGACGGGATTGTCATCCGCATCAACGCGGCCGAGGTGAAGGTTCTCAATCGCGCCACGCAAGGCGTTAAGATCATGAAGGTGGGGGAGGAAGCGCAGATCATCGCCATGGCGAAGGTGGTGCGCGAGGACGAGACGGAGGAAGACGACGGGGCGAGCGATCCGGACGGAGCGGGGCCGCTTGCGTAAACGGACGCTCGATCCCGCGCCGCGCGCGGCGGTATAGGGATATTCGGGCGAGAACGGAGGGACGAGATGTCGCTTTCAATCAGCGGGGATTTTAACGAAGCGGAAGATCTGTGGCTTTTGAAACTCTCGGGCGAGATAGACATCTCCAACGCGCATCATCTGAAAAAGCAGTTGGAAACCGCTTATGAGCAGACCCGGGCGAACATCGCCATAGACCTCGCCGATCTCAATTATATCGACAGTACGGGACTCGGCGTGATCATCGGCGCCTACGGCGTAATGAGGGGCGCCGGCCACCGGATCATCCTGCGCCGGCCCAAGGAGAATGTGAAGAAGTTGCTTAGGATCACGAGCTTGGACAAGGTTTTGTGCAAAGAATGAAAGATACGGGTGAAGAAGATGGCAGATACGCTCAAACTGATGGTGCCGGGGAAACCCGAATATGTCAGGACGGTCAGGCTTGCGGTATCCTCCCTCGCGAACAAGATAGGCTTTGACATCGAGGCGATAGAGGATATCAAGGTTGCCGTATCCGAAGCCTGTTCCAATATCGTATGCCACAGCGACATAGATTCCGATCGGCTCTATCAAGTCGCCTGCAATATATGCGACGATCGGATAGAGATATTGATCGAGGACGAAGGGGTCGGCTTCGATATGGATATGTACGAAGAACCCTCCCCCGACCAAATCAAGGAAGGGGGACTCGGCGTCTTTATCATCCGAGCGCTTATGGACGAGGTGAATGTCCGTTCCGAGGTCGGAAGCGGCACGCGCATCAAGATGGTAAAATATGTAACTGCCGAATGAGGAGGGATACGCTTGCCTTCTGAAAAAACGCCGCAAGAAAAAGAGAACGACGCCCTGTTCGCGCGCTACCGCGAGACGAAGGACATCGAGACACGGAACCGGCTTGTCGAAAACAACCTGTTTCTC
>JAISGB010000162.1 GCA_031263335.1 Eubacteriales Family XIII. Incertae Sedis bacterium | reverse complement strand
CGGGTTGCCGATGGCCGCGACATAGGCGCCGATCTGTATCTTGTCGGAATCCCCCAGTTCCACAGGCGTCAAGCCGTCCGCAACCACCTTGATGACCGCGAGATCGATGGTGTCGTCGTTCCAGAGCAATTTGGCGTCAACCTCCGTCCCGTCGGAGAGCAAGACCGTGATCTTATCGGAACTCCCGTCCATCACGACGTGGGAATTGGTGAGGATATAGCCGTCCTTATGGACGATGATGCCCGTCCCGACCCCCGAGGATTCTTGACTTTGGCCGAAAATATTGCGCCCTTGGTTGTACACGGACGTGATGCCGACCACCGAATTGAGCACCTTCTTCGCCACCGCCTCCGTTGTGCCGATATCGGAGGTGGCGTTGATCGTGTAGCTGTCCCCCGAGACCGCGCGCCCCGCGTCCGGTATGAATTTGATCGCGATGAACCCGCCGCCCACGCCGGACAGGATGCAGGCCAACAGGGCAAACACCGCGATAAACGCGACGGTCTTTCTCCCCACGCGGGACGGCTTGGGTTTGGAAGCGCCCACCGTCCCGTAGGTGTGCGCACCCGTCGCGTAGTCCGCGCCCGCATAGCCCGCGCCGTACCCCGTCCCGATGGGGTTTGCCCTGCCGATGCCGCCCGGTATCCGTTCCATGTTCATTTCCCTCTCATTATCATCCATCATTTCCTTCGCCTCCCTTTCGTCGGGTAGCCCCGATGCATTGTTTCTTTCTGCACTATATTATAGAAGGCTATCCTTAAACGAACCTGAACCGAAGGGTCGATCGCGGAACGGAATCACACGGGGGCTTCGGGCGGCGCGCCGCCCTCAGTCCTCGGCCAATTTTTTGTATCCTTCCAGCCTTTCCTTTGCGTTCGCCTCGGCGGCGGCGAAGAGGTCCTCCGCCACATCGGGGAATTCCGCGGCCAACGAGCTGTAGCGAACCTGATCCAAGATGTAGTCGCGGAAGCTGCCCGTCGGCTCCTTGGAATCCAAGAGGAAGGGGTTTTTCCCTTCCGCCTTCCGCTGCGGATTGTAGCGGTAGAGCTGCCAGTATCCGGCGGCGACGGCGTCGCGGATATTCTCCTGCGCCTTGCCCATGCCCTTCCGCATCCCGTGGTTGATGCAGGGGGCGTAACAGATGATGAGGGAGGGGCCGTCGTATGCCTCGGCCTCGACGACGGCCTTCAGAAACTGGTTTTTGTCGGCGCCCATGCCCACCTGCGCCACGTAGACGTAGCCGTAGGAGACGGCCATCATACCCAGATCCTTCTTCTTGATCCGCTTGCCCGAAGCGGCGAACTTCGCGATGGCGGCCTCCGGCGTGGACTTGGAGGATTGGCCGCCCGTATTGGAATAGACCTCGGTGTCAAAGACCAACACATTGATGTTCTCACCGGACGCCAACACGTGATCCAAGCCGCCGTAACCGATGTCATAGGCCCAACCGTCGCCGCCCAAGGCCCATACGGACTTCTTCATGAAGAAATCCTTGTCCTTCAGTATCTCAAGGCAGAGCGTACAGGCCGGACAGGAGCAGAGCGTCTCGCCGTTTGCCTTGGCTTCCTTGAAACGCTTGGCCTCTTCCGCGTATTGGGGATCGCCCTCGAGGAAGGCTATCGTCTCATCTATCGTGGCGACCCCCCATTCGAGCGCCTCGGCATATGCGTCCGCCGCCGCACGCGCGGCAACGGACGCGTCGTCCATCGTGTCGAGCCACGTCCGAGCGGCCTCCTTCACGCGCGGATTCGTAAAGTCATGCGCGATGAGTTCCTTCGTCTGTTCGACGAGTTTCGCGCGGATCTGTTTGATCGCCAAGGCCATGCCGAATCCGTACTCGGCGTTGTCCTCAAAGAGGGAATTGGCCCAAGCAGGTCCCCTGCCCTTGTCATCCTTCGCGTAGGGCATGGACGGCGCCGACGCGCCCCAGATGGACGAACAGCCCGTGGCGTTCGCGATCATCATGCGATCCCCGAACAGCTGCGTGATCACCTTGATGTAGGGCGTCTCGCCGCAACCCGCGCAGGCGCCGCTGAACTCGAGATACGGCCGCGCGAACTGGCTGCCCTTGACGCTCGCCCTGTTCATGAGATCGTCCTTGACGGAGACGGTCACGGCGTAGTCCCAATTCGTTTCTTCCGCCTCGTCCCAACCTTGGGCGGTCATGGAGAGCGCCTTTTCCTTCGCGGGGCAGATGTCGGCGCAATTGCCGCAACCGAGGCAGTCGAGCGGGCTGACCTGCATCCGGTAGCCCAAGCCCTCAAACCCCTTCCCCACAGCGGGGACGGTCTCAAAGGCGTCCGGCGCCGACGCGGCTTCGCGCCCGTCGAGCAGCACGGGACGGATGGCGGCGTGGGGGCAGACGAAGGCGCATTGGTTGCACTGTATGCACTTGGCCTTGTCCCAGACGGGGACGCGGATGGCGACGCCCCGCTTCTCGTAAGCGGACGTACCGGACGGGAAGGTCCCGTCCTCCGCACCCTTGAACTTGCTGACGGGTACGTTATCCCCCTCCTGCCGATTCATGGGCGCGAGCACCTCGTCGATGAAGGCGGGGATCTCCTTGGCGTCGGCCGGCCCGTCCTTCGCATCGAGCCAACCGGCCGGCACGTCGACGCGCGCGACGTGCGCGACGCCCGCGTCCACCGCCTCAAAGTTCATGTCCAAGATCTTCTTGCCCTTTTTCTCATAGGCGGCCACGATCCCTTCCTTCAAATAGGATACCGCGTCCCCCACGGGTATGACCTCGGTGAGCTTGAAGAAAGCCGACTGCATGACCATGTTGATGCGGTTGCCGAGTCCAATCTTGCCCGCGAGCGCGTAGGCGTCTATGATGTAGAATTCGGCCTTCTTCGCCGCGAGCGCCCGCTTGACGCGCGCCGGCAACCGCGCATCCAATTCCT
Source organism: Eubacteriales Family XIII. Incertae Sedis bacterium (assembly GCA_031263335.1). Taxonomy (GTDB): domain Bacteria; phylum Bacillota; class Clostridia; order Peptostreptococcales; family Anaerovoracaceae; genus JAISGB01. Next base: position 2,463 of record JAISGB010000162.1, on the reverse strand, counting down.
CCGCGGTCCAGACCGTGTTCAGCAGGAATTTCCCGCCCTCCTTCAGATCCTTGAGCATGTCGTATTGGTAGACATAAGCCTGATTATGACAAGCGACGTAATCGGCGCTGTTGATCAGGTAAGTCGATCGGATGGGTTTCCGGCCGAAGCGCAGATGGGAGATGGTGACGCCGCCGGACTTCTTCGAATCGTAGGCAAAATACCCCTGCGCGTACATATCGGTGTGATCGCCGATGATCTTGATGGCCGTCTTGTTCGCCCCGACGGTCCCGTCGGAGCCGAGTCCCCAAAACTTGCACTTGACGGTGCCCGCCGGTTCGCCGGATAGCCCCGCGTCGTACGCGAGGGATAAGCCCGTGACGTCGTCGTCGATCCCGACGGTAAACCCATCCTTGGGGTGTTCCGATTTCATGTTATCAAACACGGCGACGATCATGCCCGGCGTCGTGTCCTTGGAACCCAAGCCGTAGCGTCCGCCGTAGACCTTGGGCGGGTTGCCCGCGTCGAACAGCAGGGATTTGACATCCAGGCAGAGCGGATCGTCCGGCGCCCCCGGCTCCTTCGTCCGATCCAAGACGGTGATCCGTTTCACCGTCTCGGGCAACGCGTCGAAGAAGTATTTGCCGACAAAGGGCCGGTAGAGCCGCACCTTGATGAGGCCGACCTTCTCGCCCGCCGCCATGCAGTTTGCCATCGTCTCCTCGATCGTCTCGCAGACGGAACCCATCGCGACGATCACGCGCTCCGCGTCGGGCGCGCCGACGTAGTCGAAGGGCTTGTAGCTGCGTCCCGTGCGTTCCCCGATCCGGTTCATGTAATCGACAACGATCTCCGGCAATCGCTCGTAATAGGGATTTGCCGCTTCCCGCGCCTGAAAGAAGATGTCCGGGTTCTGCGCCGTCCCGCGCACGACGGGATGCTCCGGGTTCAGCGCGCGATCGCGGAACGCCCTTACCGCGTCCAAGTCGAGCATCTCGCGCAGATCGTCGTAGTCCCACGCCTCTATCTTCTGGACCTCATGGGATGTCCGAAAGCCGTCGAAGAAATGCACGAAGGGGATCCGCGACCGGATCGACGCGAGGTGCGCCGCAGCGCCCAGATCCATGACCTCTTGGACGGAGCAGGAAGCCAACATGGCAAATCCCGTCTGCCGCGCCGCCATGACGTCGCTGTGATCGCCGAAGATGCACAGCGCGTGCGCCGCCAAGGTGCGCGCGCTCACATGGAACACCCCGGGCAACAACTCGCCCGCGATCTTGTACATGTTCGGTATCATCAGGAGCAACCCCTGGGACGCGGTATAGGTGGTGGTAAGCGCCCCGGCCGCCAACGAGCCGTGTACCGCGCCCGCCGCGCCGCCTTCGGACTGCATCTCGGCCACGCGCACCTTCTGCCCGAACAAATTCTTCTTGCCGTGCGCCGCCCACTCATCCACGACCTCGGCCATGGTTGACGACGGCGTGATGGGATAGATGGCCGCCACGTCGGTGAATGCGTATGAGACATGCGCCGCCGCCGTGTTGCCGTCCATCGTCTTGATTAACTTTTTTTTCTCTTTACTCATCTTACTCATCTGAACTCTCCCCTGTTTTCCTCCTACCGTTACTCAGCAGTTTTGATCTTATATAACCATATCGACGCGGGCTATGCCCACGCCGACAATTTGCGCGTCATCTCATCCGGTATGCGATAGAGCGGCAACTGCGCCATCACAGCGCCGGACATATAGGCGGCCATGGGCATCCCGTAGACCACCGAACTCCGCTCATCCTGCCCGAGCGTATAACCGCCGACATCCCGCATCTTCTTCAAACCCGACGCCCCGTCAGCGCCCATGCCCGTGAGGATGACCCCCAAGCTGTTCTTCCCCGCCGCGTCGGCGACCGAATCGAAGAGCACGTCCACGGAGGGCCGATGCCCGTTTACCTTGGGGGATCGGTCGCATCGCACCGCATAGCCCGCCCCATCCCTGACCACGCGCATCTGATAATCCCCGGGGGCGATCAACACCCGCCCCGGCCGCACGGCGTCGCCGTCCGCAGCCTCCTTCACATCGAGGACGCACGCGGCATTGAGCCGCTCCGCGTACAGCTTCGTGAAGCCCGCCGGCATATGTTGCACGATGACAAATCCCGGCATATTGCCCGAAAATTTGGTCAGAATGCTGAATATCGCCTCCGTCCCGCCCGTGGAAGCGCCGATCGCGACGACAATCCTCGGATCGACGGCGCCCTTGACGCCATCCATGCCCAATTCGATGCCGCTCGGCGCGCCGCCCCGATAGGCCAATTTCGCCTTCGCCGAGACCCGTATCTTCTCCGCGAGGCTCCGCGCGAAAGCGGCGGCGTCATCCGTCTTTTCCGGCTTCGGAATAAAATCGAGGGCGCCCGCGTCCATCGCCTCGAACACGCTCTCCCGCAGGGAGGAAATGACGATGACGGGCAACGGGAACTGGGGCATGAG
>JAISGB010000136.1 GCA_031263335.1 Eubacteriales Family XIII. Incertae Sedis bacterium | reverse complement strand
CAGTTTTTTTTCTTCCCGTCCTCGGGTTTCTTTTCGGTGAACAGACCCTTCAGCGAGGTCAGGAATCCGACGGCTGCGGAGATGGTCTTGAGCAGGTTTCCCTCTCCCTTCAAGTTCTTCGTGATGGCGCTTACGGATTCGGACACGTTGTCGATGACGCCGTCTATATCCTTCGTGCGTGCGGCCGCGATCTTCGTGATCTCCTCCACATCTTTCAGTACGGCGTTGGCGGATTTGAGTGCGACGATCAGGTTCCTTACGAATGCGATGAGATAGATGATCAGTATGACACCGCCGATTGCGAGAAGGAAGATCAGGAGATCTTTGATTGGTATTGCAACATCCATTTGTGATTGCCTCCGTTTCCGTAGCGCGGGTCTCTGCCCGTCTTTTCAAAACCATGGGATGGACGCCTCGCGCGATATCCGCGCCACAACGTCGAAAGAACACCTACATTATGAACCATCGCGACAAAAAGTGCAAGCGTGTCGCGCACGTGAGACGACGTTCGCGGTTTGAATGTCGCGGTTTGAAATTCAGATTAAATCGATATTACAATCAGGCTAAGAAAACATTGCCTCGAGGATTTCCGTTGAATTGCCGGCGGCGGTTGTATATAATGAATTCTGCGCTGTAAAAACCGCCGGGCCGCAAAAGGCTCGGGCGTCGCGCCGGAGGAGGATGTTTGAGCATTATTCGGATCGGACAATCGGGGCCGCTCAAGGGAGAGGTGGAGGTCAGCGGATCGAAGAACGCCGTCCTGCCGCTCCTTGCGGCGACCTTGTTGACGGAAGAGGCTTGTGAGATAACGGACGTGCCGGATCTGAAGGACGTGGATGTGATGTGCCGCCTCCTGCGCAGTTTCGGGGCGGTTGTGGAGGAAGACAAAGGGGGCAAATCCATCAAGGTGCGCGCGAAAACACTCACCTCCAATGAGGCGCCCTGCGGGCTCGTTAAAAAGATGCGCGCTTCGGTTCTGGCGATGGGACCTCTGCTTGCGCGGACGGGCAGGGCGAAGGTGTCGCTCCCGGGCGGTTGCGCCATCGGCAAGCGACCCATCGATCTGCACCTGAAAGGTTTCCGCGCGCTCGGCGCGGACATCGTATCCATGGAGGATGAAGAGAACTACGGTTATGTGGAGGCCGTCACCTCCGAGCTGAAAGGCGTCGAGATATACTTGGACACCCGCAGCGTCGGCGCCACGGAGAACATCATCATGGCCGCGGCGCTTTCACGGGGCGTCACCCTGATCGAGAACGCGGCGCAGGAGCCGGAGATCGTCGATCTCGCCAATTTCCTGAACAAGATGGGCGCGAAGATCAAAGGCGCAGGCACGGATGTCGTCAAGATCGAAGGCGTCGAGCGGTTGCACGGGGCGAACCATACGGTCATCCCCGATCGGATCGAAGCGGCAACCTTTCTGTTGGCGGCCGCCGTCACGAAGGGCGACATCACCGTGACCAACATGCTTTCGGATCATGTGAAACCCGTCATCGCGAAATTGCGGGAATGCGGCGTCACGGTCGAAGACGGGGCGAATGAGACGCGCGTGTACGCGTCGGGAGACAGGATGCTGACCGCCACGGACATCAAGACCTTGCCTTATCCGGGATTTCCCACGGATGTCCAACCTCAGTTCATGGCGTTTCTCGCGACGGCGTCGGGTTCGGGCGTCATCCGCGAGACCGTCTTTGAAAACCGCTTCGGGCATGTGCCGGAGTTGAACAAGATGAACGCGGGCGTCACGTTGGCGCGAGAAGGGCGCGAGGCGATCGTCCCCGGCGGACGCATTCTGCGCGGCGCGAAGGTGCGCGCGACCGATCTGCGGGCGGGCGCGGCGCTCATCTTGGCCGGATTGGCGGCCGAAGCGGAGACGGAGATCTCGGACGTGTATCACATCGACCGGGGCTATTCAAACATCATCGAAAAATTTTCATCCTTGGGGGCTGATATCAAAAGGTTGCCCCACACCGCAAAATAGGCGTCGGGGACAACACGAACGATGTGCGCGCCACAGGTTCGACGGAATGCGGGCGCGTGATAAGGAGTGAATGACCGGATGGAGCCGATTCTCAATAAGCGGCCGCTTCGACAGACGCTTCGGGTTCCGGCTCTTCGAACTTCACCTCGAGCAGATCCTCATACTTGACGAAGATCGCATCCTTGATCCGGTTTCTCGTTTCCGAAGTCAGCGGATGCGCGATATCCCGAAAATCACCTTCTCCCATCTTTCGGCTGGGCATCGCGATGAACAAGCCGTTCTGCCCTTCGATGATCTTGATGTCATGCACAACGAATTCATCGTCAAACGTGACGGAGACAACTGCTTTCATCTTACCGTCATCGCCGATCTTTCTTATGCGCACATCGGTAATCTCCATCTTTCAGCTCCTTTCCACATCGTTTTCGCTCATTGCCGTTTTCGACAAATAAGCTGTAATCATTTGCATTATACATGAGAAAACGCGCTATTACAATAGGCATTCTTAAAAAATCGGAATATTCGGAAAAATTTTCACTTCCCGCTTTTTATGGTATAATAATAGTAGTCAAAATCAATGGAAGCGCCATTCGCGGCGTCGCGGCACGGGAGTATTTATGATCGACCTTTCCAATGTAAAACACGTTCACTGTATCGGTATCGGCGGCATCGGGCTGTCCGCTGTCGCGGAGGTGCTGTTCAACGAAGGGTATGCGGTGACGGGTTCGGACATGCACGAAAGCGAGATCACCGCGCGGCTCATCGAGAAGGGCATACCCGTCTTTCTCGGCCATCGGGAGCGGAATATCGGGGACGCGGATCTCGTCGTCTATTCCTCCGCCGTGGCTTCCGCAAACCCTGAGTTGGCGGAGGCCGAGGCGCGGGGCGTTCCCGTCGTCAGCCGGGCGCAGATACTCGGGCAACTCATGGAACGCAAGAAGTACAGCGTGGCCGTCGCCGGTACGCACGGCAAGACGACGACCACATCGATGATCGCCCTCGTGTTGAAGGACAGCGATCGCGACCCGACCATCCTCGTGGGGGGCAACCTCTCGGAGATCGGGGGCAATGTCCGGTTGGGCGAGAGCGAGTATTTCGTCACCGAGGCCTGCGAGTACATGGACAGCTTCCTGAATCTCGCCGCTCGGTACGCCGTCATCCTCAACATCGATTCGGACCATCTCGACTATTTCGACGACATCTATCACATCGCGCGTTCGTTCAAGCGGTTCGCGCGCCTCGTGCCGGAGGACGGCGTGGTGGTGGCCTTTGACGCCAATCCGTTTGTCAGCAACGTCCTGCGCGATCTGGATCGGCGGATCATCACCTTTGGGTTTCATGACCACTGCGACTACAGCGCGCGGGACATCGAGTTCGGCGAAGCGGGCATGCCCGCATTCTCCATCGTACACGGCGGCGAGACGATCGCCCGCATCGAATTGATCGTGCCGGGCGAACACAACATATCCAACGCCTTGGCGGCCTTTGCCTGTTGTCATGACATGGGGGTGGGCGCCTCGGACATCGTGCGGACCTTGGAATCATTCAAGGGGACGCAACGGCGTTTTGACGTGCTCGGCAAAACCATGGGCGGGATTCGGATCGTGGACGATTACGCCCACCATCCCACGGAGATCGCCGCCACGATCCGAGCCGCGCGAAATATCCCCTGCAAGTCGCTGTGGATACTCTTTCAGCCCCATACCTATACGCGGACGCTCGCCCTGCAGGACGAATTCGCGGAGGCGCTGAGCTTGGCTGACAAGATCGTCATGGCCGAGATCTACGCGGCGCGGGAGAAGAACATCCATCGGATCAGTTCCAAGACCATCGTTTCCGAGATCAAGGAGCGGGACCCGAAGAAGGAAGCGTATTATTTCAACGAGTTCGAACAGATCGCCGGTTTCGTGCTGAACAACGCCGAGGAAGGGGATCTGATCATCACGATGGGCGCGGGCGACATCAATCGGGTCGGAGAGATGATCCTGCGGATCGACAGGGATTCCTATATGAAATGAACGACTCTCAACAGTCAAATCAAAACTAAGCAACGGTCGCGATAGTTTTGATGGAGTCCGGGTTTCAAGGCCGAATTTGGCTCTCCGGAGCGTACACAGACGTACGTGCGCTTGGGAATAGACTCGCGTTGCTCGCGGCTGGAAGCCAAAATCGGTCTTGGGTTCCGGAATACGCAACGCATAGAATGAGACTCGCGTTGCTCGCAGCTAATAGCGTGACCGTTGCGCAGTTACATTTTTGGTGCGGGTATTCCGAAAAGGAGGGCGGCTATGGAACAAGCAGCGGAGATCACCGCGCGTTATGAGAGAAAAAAGGACGAAAACCGCGTGAACAATCTGCGTCACGCGGAACGCGGCGTCGAGTTTGCGGATATCGACGCGGCCTACATCGCGCAAAACGTCCGCATCGATCCGGGCGTCCGCATCGGTCCGGGCGTGACGATCGAAGGGGAGACGGAGATCGGGGCGGACTGCGTCATCGGGCAGGGTTGCTTTCTCGAGAACGCGCGTATCGGCGCGGGGTGCGTCATCGGACAAAATTCCGAGATCATCGATTCGAGCGTCGGGGACGGGAGCGACGTCCTTCAATCCGTCCTCAAGGAAAGCGTTGCGGGCAAGGCCGTCTCCATCGGACCCTTCGCCTATCTGCGTCCGGGCAGTGAGGTGGGGGATCGGGCGAAAATCGGGGATTTTGTGGAGATCAAGAACGCGCGCGTCGGCGAGGATACGAAGATATCCCATCTGACCTACGTGGGCGACGCCGACATCGGGAAGGACGTGAACATCGGTTGCGGCGTGGTGTTCGTGAACTACGACGGCAGGGAAAAGCACCGCTCCGTCGTCGGGGACGACGCGTTTGTCGGTTGCAATGTCAATCTCATCTCGCCCGTACGCGTGGGCGACGGCGCGTATATCGCCGCAGGGACGACCGTCACCTGCGATATCCCCGCGGGCAGCCTCGGCGTCGGAAGGCCGAAGGGACGCGTCATCGAGGGTTGGGTCAAACGCAGAGGGCTCCTGCGCGAAAAGAGCAAAACGGAAAGGAAGGGAAGATGAAACACGGAGCGTTTACTGATTTCAAGGTCTTTACGGGCAACGCGAACATCGAGCTCTCTGAGGAGATCGCGTCCATCATGGGGAAACCGCTCGGCAAATCCACCGTGACGAAGTTCAGCGACGGGGAGATATCCGTAAGTTTGTGGGAAACGGTTCGGGGCGTGGACGTCTTTCTCGTCCAACCCACCTGCAATCCGATCAACGACAATCTGATGGAACTCCTCATCCTCATCGACGCGATGAAGCGAGCGTCCGCGGGCAGGATCAACGCGGTCATCCCCTATTACGGATACGCGCGTCAGGACAGGAAGGCGAAGGCGCGGGATCCCATCACGGCGAAATTGGTTGCGGACCTGCTGAGCGCGGCGGGCGCGGACCGCGTCGTATCCATGGATCTCCACGCGGCGCAGATACAGGGCTATTTCAACATACCGGTGGATCACCTCCTCGGTATGCCGATCTTGGTGAAGCATTTCAGAAGCAAGAAGTTGAAGAACGTCGTGATCGTATCGCCCGATCACGGCAGCGTGAC
>JAISGB010000128.1 GCA_031263335.1 Eubacteriales Family XIII. Incertae Sedis bacterium | reverse complement strand
ACGACCGTGTCGCCCACCTGCTTGGGGATGGTCAGTTTGCCGCTTTCGTCGATGGGGTAGGTCGCGCTCGGCACGGAACCCTTTTTCTTGATGCCGCCGATAAGCCCCGTGTCGTCGTTGACAAACCAGTAGGAATCGGGGTGCGTGTCATTGAAATACAGGTATTTGGTCGAGGAGTTGAGACCCACGCCGGCGCCGATATTTATTTCGCCCGGTCGATAGTTGGGGGCATTGATCGTGAGGCCGGTGTTGTTGGCAAACGCGGAGTCGCCTATGCCCGACGCCGTTATCGTCGAAGGCAAGGTGACTACGCCGTCGTTCGCGCCCAGATTGCATTGCACGAAACAACTGTTGCCGATGGTCTTGAGTCCTTCGTGCAACGTGACGGAGACCAAGGACGCGCAACGCATGAAGGTCTGTGTTTGAAGGTTCTCTATACTGCCCGGAATATCGACGCTCGTGAGCTTTGTCGCCTGAAACGCTTTGGAACCGACGGACGTCAGGGTTTCGGGCAGGGTAATCTGCGTGATTCCCGCATTCATGAACGCTTCGTTTCCGATGGACACGAGCGTATCCGGCAGGAAACCGCCTTCGACGACCATGTTCTCGTTTCCGGAGAACGCGCCCGCGCCGATGCTTTCGATCTTGCTTTCGGGTGAGAATTCGACGCCTTCGAGCCCCTTCCCCGCAAACACGTTGGGATTGATCGCCGTGATCTCCACGACCTCGCCGCCCGTGTCTTTCGCCCGGGCCGGGATGAAGACCTTTTTAAGGTCCCCGAGGCTCACCGCTTCGATGACGCCGCCCGCGTTCACCTGCATATATGCGCCGTCCGCGAGGTTCGTGTATCCGTCCGCAGGTGTTTCTTCCGCGTCGCCCATGGGCGAGAAGGCCGCGCCGAGCGCGGAGAAGAAAGAATCGAGAATATTCGGCTTCGGTTCGGTTGATTTGGGTGTTGTGGATTTGGATGTTTCTGCAGATTTGGTCGGTTCGACCGCTTTGGATGTTTCGGCCGGTTCGCCCGGTGCGGACGGTTCGCCCGTCCCGTTTGTCTCGTTTGGTTCAACCGGTCCGGTCGGTTCGGTCGCCTCGATTTGATCGACCGTTTCGCCGATCCCGTCCGGCGCGCCGTCCGTATTCGGATCGGCCGTGTCCGAAGGAACTGTATCGCCGGGTTTGGACGCGTCCCGGCCGTCGCCGGCTACAGGCTCAGAAGCCGTACCCCCCCCCGTGAACATATGTTCCGTTTTCGGGTCCGGACACATCATCCCGGCCGATCGCGTCGCCGGATGTAAAGATCTCGTCGCCGTTCGCGGCGGCGGGGATCGCCACCGACAACAACAGAGCCAAGGTCAGGAATATCGCCCAAAATTTACTGCTCTTTCTTCGCTTACCGTCCCGGTTCATCGTACGCCTCTCCTTTCAAGATCGCGCTCCGCCGCGTCCCGCGCGGCCCACTTGCAATGTCGAGACGCCGAAACGACGCCAAACCGCAGCGCGTTTATCCGCCTCACATTTTCTATATACCCGGCAAACGCGGGTTTGAAACATTTTTTTGAATATTTTTGGGGTTTTTTTGGTCTGCGGTCGGCTCCCCCTACTATCCAAGACGGGGCGGCCTTTAAGAATCATGCTTTTTGACGCGAAAATTTTCGTGCTTACTGAGAGAACTACGGCGATCAACTTGCCGCGTTTACACCGATCGGACGCGGCGGTAGGTCTTCTTGCCTCTGCGTATGAGAATACTCCCGGCCTTGAAATCCTCCGCCGTGAGGGAGCGCTTGGGATCGGTGACCTTCTCTCCGTCCACCGTGACGCCGCCCTGCTCGATGGCGCGGAATCCCTCGCCGTTGCTGGATACGAGGCCGATCTCGCGCATCAAATTGACGATGCCGATCCCCTCCCCGGCCAATCTGTCCCGAGCGATATCCGAGGTCGGCGCTTCGTCCGCACCGCGATCCGCGGCGGATCCGGCGGATCCGAACAGCGCGCGGGCCGTCTGCCGCGCCTTGTCTGCCTCCTCCCTGCCGTGGACCTATTCCGTCACCTCATGGGCCAAGACTTCCTTGGCCTTATTGATGTCCGCGCCCTCCAAGGCCGAGAGCCGATTTACCTCATCCAACGGGAGGAAGGTCAACAGGGAGAGGCAGTTGGCCACATCGGCGTCCTCAACATTCCTCCAATACTGATAGAAATCATAGGGAGAGGTTTTCTTCGCGTCCAACCACAGAGCGCCCTGCTCCGTCTTGCCCATCTTCTTCCCTTCGCTCGTGGTCAGCAATTTGAACGTCATGCCGTAGACCTGTTTCCCCGCTTCGCGCCTGACGAGATCCACGCCGCCGAGGATGTTGGACCACTGATCGTCCCCGCCGAACTCCATGAGGCACCCGTAGCGCCGGAACAACTCAAGGAAATCATAGGATTGCATCAGCATGTAGTTGAATTCCAGAAAGCTGAGTCCCGTCTCCATGCGGCTCTTGAAGCATTCATAGGTCAGCATCTTGTTGACGGAGAAGTGCTTGCCGATGTCGCGGATGAAATCCACGTAATTGAGATCGAGCAACCAGTCGGCGTTGTTGTCGATGATGGCGCCGCCCTCGCCGAAATTCAGGAATCGACCGAAGGTCTTTTCGAATTGCTTGCAATTTTCGATAACCGTATCCTTCGTCATCAATCGGCGCATATCGGTCCTGCCCGAGGGGTCGCCCACCATACCCGTCCCGCCGCCGATCAGGACGATGGGCGTATGGCCGTATTTCTGCATGTACATCATGATGATGATCTGCATGAAATGCCCGACATGCAGACTGTCCGCCGTCGGATCGAATCCGATGTAGAAGCGTATCTTTTCCTTGCCGAGGAGTTCCCGTATCTCTTCCTCGTGCGTCGTCTGCCGAATGAATCCGCGCTCCTTCAATACGTCAAAGACATTCGTATGCTGACTGATGTCGTCTCGTATGCGATCGATCGCCGCCATAGCTTCCTTCCTTCGGTGGTTACCGTTGAATCGTTTCC
>JAISGB010000122.1 GCA_031263335.1 Eubacteriales Family XIII. Incertae Sedis bacterium | reverse complement strand
CGCCCAAGATCGGAAATCCCGACATGGGCGTCACGGCGGAAAACGTGCTGAAGGAATATCCCATCAGCAGGGAGAAATTGGACGAATTCGCGTTGGCCAGCCATCGGAAGGCGGTGAACGCCATTGATGAGGGCAGATTCAAGGAACAGATTTTACCCGTCCCGATCCGCGTCAAACGCGAGGAGAGGATGTTCGACACGGACGAATGCCCTCGAAGGGACGCGAGCATGGAACAGCTTTCCAAGCTCCGCCCGGTGTTCGCCAAGGACGGATTCGTGACGGCGGGCAACAGTTGCCCCATGAATGACGGCGCGTCCGCGGTCGTGATCGTGAGCGCGGACAAGGCGGAGGCTTTGGGCGCCCAACCCCTGCTCAAGGTGAAGGGGTTCGCGTCCGTGGGACTCGATCCCGCGCTGATGGGCTTGGGGCCCATAGGCGCCGTGCGAAAGGTCCTCGATCGGACGGGCGTATCCTTGGACGAGGTTGCGGTCATCGAGATCAACGAGGCGTTCGCCTCCCAGGCGGTCGCCTGCATCGAACAATTGGGTCCGGACCCGAACCGCGTCAATCCCGACGGCGGCGCGATCGCCCTCGGCCACGCCTTGGGTTCGACGGGCGCGGCGCTCACCACGAAGGCGGCCTATTGGATGAAGAACAACGCGTCCGGCGGGAAATACGCCCTCGTTACCATGTGCGTCGGCGGCGGCGAGGGTTCGGCGGCGATATTCGAGCGGCCGTAATCGGGGCGCAAAAACAGGATCGGCAGATCGGCAGGGCAGAGGAGAGACTATCATGGCAGACAGAAATTATGTATTGAACGCGGATTTCTTCCGGGATTATCCGCGCATCGCCGGCGGCAAAGGCATTTATATGTATACGGAGGACGGCACGGAGATCATCGACGGCGCCTCCGGCCCGGTGCTCGTGAGCCTCGGGCACGGCATCGAGGAGATCGCCGACGCGATGCGGGATCAGGCCGTTAAATTGGCTTTCGCGCACAGGGACGACTGCGTAACGCCCGTCCTCGAGGAATCCTGCGCCACCTTTCACGAGGCGTCGGACGGGGATCTCGTGAAGACCTTTCAGGTCGCGGGCGGCAGCGAGGCCAACGAGATCGCAATCAAGTTGGTGCGGAACTATCATCTTGTGCGGGGCAACGCGGGCAAATACAAGATTTTGGCGCGGTGGCAGAGCTACCACGGCAGCAGCATGGGCGTCCTGTCGCTCAGCGGGTTTACGAAGCGGAGGGCAGGGTACGAACCCTATCTCTTTGAACACGGCCATATCGCGCCGTGCTATTGTTACCGCTGTTGGTTTGGCGGGGAGCCGGAGACCTGCGGACTGCAATGCGCACAGGCGTTGGAGAATGAAATATTGGCGCAGGGACCCGAGACCGTCGCGGGATTCATCGCGGAACCGATCTCGGGTATGTCCCTGTGCGCGGCGGAACCTCATCCCGCGTACTTCAAAGAGATCCGGAGGATCTGCGACAAATACGATGTGGCGCTGATCATGGATGAGGTGATGACGGGTTTCGGGCGGACGGGAAAGATGTTCGCCTACAAGCATTACGGGATCGTCCCGGATATGGTCGTCACGGGCAAGGCGGTCAGCGGCGGTTATTTTCCGTTGGCGGCGGTCTCCGTGACACAGAGGTTCTACGACGGGCTGTACGAGAACAAGGGGGATTTCACGCCCGGCTATTCGTGGTCGGGCAATCCCTTGGGCGCGGCGACGCAACTCGCGGCGTACCGGTATCTGAAGAAACACGGGCTTGTGGAAAACTGTCGCGTGATGGGCGATTACCTGAAGCGTCGGATCGAGGAGATCGCGCCGCGCCATCCCACGTTCGGCGACGTTCGGGGCAAGGGACTCATGGTCGGCGTCGAATTGGTGCGGGACAGATCCTCGAAGGAGAGTTTCCCCGCAGGGGATAAATTTGCCTTGCAGATCAACCGGGAAGCGCTGAAGGAGAACATGATCATCGAGTCGAGCAGCGGTTGCAACCGGGGACAGGCCGGCGACGCCTTGGTGATCTCCCCCGCCTTCGTCATCCAACGCGACGAGGTCGACAAGATCGTGGAACGCTTGGATCGGGTCGTGACGACCGTCGAGAAGCGAAACGGTATCGGTCGGTAGCGCGAACATGAGTTTGGATATACGGGAAAATGTGAGCGAAGCGGCTCCGGGCGTCTATCGGATACTTGTACCCCTGCCCGGGAATCCCCTGCGGTCCCTGAACGCCTATTTGGTCAGGGGGAATGCCCGCAGGGGCGACAGGAATCTGCTGATTGACACGGGATTCAACCGGCCGGAGTGCGAAACGGCGTTGCGCCGCGCCTTGCGGGAATTAAACGCGGAGCCGGGTGATACGGATGTGTTTATCACCCATCTCCATTCGGATCATTGCGGGCTTATGAAGAAGATGGGCGCGGAAGGAGGGCGCGTCTATTGCAGCAAGGCGGACGGGGATCTGATCAACTACGCCGTCACGCAAGCTTACTGGGAGGAATTGGATCAACTGTACGCGCGATACGGATATCCGTCCCGCGAAAAAACAAGTATGGAAAACCATCCCGGATGGGAGTATAATATACATGAGCGGGTTGATTTCGTTCCTGTCGACGAAGGCTGTACGATCGAATGCGGAGGTTACGCGTTCCGCGCTGTCTGGACCCCCGGCCATACGCCGGGTCATATGTGTCTCTATGACAAGGACAAGCGGATCCTGTTCTGCGCCGATCATGTGCTGGACGATATCACGCCGAACATCACCATTGAGGTGGGGATGGAGGATCCGCTTCGGCTCTACTTGGACAGTCTGCGCAAGGTGGAGACCTTGGAGGTGGATACGGCGCTTACGGGACACAGAAGGCCGCCGGAGTCGTTCAAGGGACGAATTGCCGAACTCAGGGCGCACCACGCCGCTCGGCTCGAGGAATTGATCGGCATCCTCGGCGGGGAGGCGATGCACGCTTACGATGCGGCGTCCAAGATGCATTGGGATATCACCTTTGAAGGTTGGGAGGATTTCCCCGCGTCACAGAAATGGTTTGCCACGGGAGAGGCCATCGCGCACCTACAATATCTGTATGGCGAAGGTCGGATCAACAGGTTCGAGTCCGGAGGCGTTTATTTTTATACAAGGGATTAGGAAGAACAGTTGGTCTTTTCAAGTTTGCTTTTTATATATATCTTTTTTCCGGCATGTATGTTGTTCTGTTTCATTCGTCGCAATCTCGCGTGGCGAAACAGTGTACTCATCGTATTCTCGCTGATCTTCTACGCGTGGGGCGAGCCTGTCGTCGTATTCCTCATGCTGATAACCGTC
>JAISGB010000120.1 GCA_031263335.1 Eubacteriales Family XIII. Incertae Sedis bacterium | reverse complement strand
GTCAGGCAACCATCTTCATTTCGAGGTGCGCGTGAACGGCGTCGCGCAGAATCCCTTGGGATACCTGTAACGGACACGATTCCCACGTAAATCAAGAAAACAAGAGCGGCTCATCGAAGCCGCTCTTTGCTGTTTGGCACTATTGTCGATAATCTACCTGTATTCAATCAGCTCCGGTGTTCAGACATTCCTTTTCGTAAAATCCTCTTGCATCAATATAATGTGACCAACTTAGACGGTCAGACAGTGTCTGACCGTCAGTATAGCTTTTGGAATCACAAATTCATTCGCCGTTATATCGCGCGACCTCATCCATAATGGTCTCGTTGACCCCCGGGTAGATGCTTCTCGGGCCGCCGTAGGTGATGCTTGGGATGAAGAAGCCGCCCGGGCCGTACAATTCGCAGGCGCGTCGCGTCTCCGTGCGGACCGCCGCTTCCGACCAATCCTCCACATCGATCTTGTCCATCGCGATACCGCCCATGAGCGTCATCGCGCCGTCAAGCGCCTTTTGCAGGGCAAGGATGTCGTTCGAGGGGATCGCGCCTTGCCAGACGCGGATGCCGATCTCCGCCATGTCCGCGGCGATCGGTTCCTGGAAGGAATCGCCGTGGTGTACGACGAAAACGCCGCGCTCCGCCATGCAACCGTACAGTTTCCGGTAGCGCTCCTTGAAAAACGTCCGCCAGACCTTCGGACTCATGAACATCGTCTCCTTCGCGCCAAAGTCGTCGTGGCTGATGATGACCTCCGGCGCGCATTCGTCGATGATGCGCCGCGCGAGATCGATGCGCGCTTCGAGCAGGACATCCAGCAGGGCGTGCATCTCGTCCGGCCGGAGGAGGAGATTTGTGAGGGCGTCCTCAAATCCCATGAGATTGTGTGTACGTTCAAAGAGGCCGCAGTTCAATTCGGTCGCCGTAAATTGTTCCGACCGATCGACGCGACCGAAGAAGTCCCGTATGCCGTCCCAATCGAGATCGCGGCGATCGCAGTCCGGCACGATGAGTTCTTCCCGCCATCGCGCGATATCGGAGATCACCCGCGCCTCGGGCGTTACGACGGGTACGGGGCCGGGTTGCCCCTCCGGAAAGACAAAGGTCGTCCCCCACGTGTCCTTGTAATACGCGCCGCGCGGGGCGGGGACGACGCCCTCGCGATCGATCCGCAGAAACGGATGCGGAAAAAGCGCAAAGGCCTCGAAGCCGTTCACCAACCGATCGGGTCCATTCCCTTCGACGGTTCTCAAAAAGTTTTCTCGTTTCGTGTACATTGTCCGTTTTCTCCGAGGCTTTTGCCGCCTGACAGCACGGAGCCGGAGGATGCCTCAGGCCCTCCGGCTCCGCGTGATATCGATTTGCGTTTAACGGAATTTTGCCAGTTCCGCTTCCAATTTTTCGGCTTCCGCGCCCACTTCCGCGACGACCTCGTCGCGAAGCGGTTGCAACGCGTCTATAAAGAGCGCGTTTTCCGCGTCGGTCAACGTATATAGCTCGTTGCCGTACGCCTCCATGACGCCCATGCCTTCTTCCATTTCCTTTAAGGTCTCTTCATACATGTGCATCGCGCCATCGAGCGCCGCCCTGTCGACCGCTTCCTGTTGGGCCGGCGTCATCTGATCCCAGAGAGACTTGCTTATCGTCATCATGGCCATGAGGGTCGAGATGTCCGAGACCGTGATGAAGTGCTCGAGTTCATACCAACCGTTGGAATAGGCCCCGAGTCCGGGCGTGAGGATCACATCGACGGTGTTTCGTTCCATGGCCGTCGTCAGATCCGCGAGCGTGATCGTCACAGGACTGCCGCCCCAACGCTCGATCGCCAGACCGCCGTATTTCCCGGACGCGCGTACCTTGAGTCCCTTTGTGTCGTCGGGGGAGGTGATCTGCTTCAGATTGCTGAACAGCCAACTCGGCGAACCGGGCTGCGGATAGAGGAAGTGTATCCCGTACGGATCCATCGCTTCCCGCATCGCGGGCGCAAGTCCTTCCACATAATCCGTGTTGGCCTGCGAGTACGATCCCGGTACCTCGATCAGGTTGAGCGCCGGTATGACCGTGGCGGCGTCGCCCGACGAGATCTGGGCGATGTCGATGGTGCCGTTGCGGAGTCCCTCGACGGCTTCCGCGCTGCTTACGAGGCTGCCCGCCGGATAGATGGTCGCCTTGACGGTACCCTCCGTGTATTCCTCCATGAGTTCCGCAAACTTCCTATAGCCGAGATCCGTGGAGCTGCCGTCCGGTTGCGGATGCGCGATCTTCAGATCGAAGGTGGGCGCTCCGTCAAAGTCCGACGAGGCTTCCGTCGTATCCCCGGTGTCGGTCGCGTCCGCGTCCGTGTCCGCATCCTTGTTTCCGCCGCCGCAAGCGGCAAGCGCGAAGATCAGACACAGCGCCATCGCGATACAGAGAAACTTCTTCCAATTCTTCTTCATTCCGATTCCTCCTTTTTCCTCCCTATTACATACGACTACATACAACACAGCAACGATATTTGCATACAGACAATCACGAACGATGTGTACCCGGCGACGGTCACATACGCGACGGCAAGTAGAGGGCGATCTGCGGGAAGAAACAGAGGATGACGAGACCCAACAGGAGCACAACCACGAAGGGGAAGCTCCCGCGTATGACCTGCGCCAACTTAACGCCCGTCACATTGCCGATGACGAAGAGATTGAGTCCGACGGGCGGCGTGATCATGCCCACCTCCGTCATGAGGCACGCGCAGACCCCGACCCATATCGGGTCGAAGCCGAGTTCGTTTAATGTCGAGAATACGAAGGGGATGGTCAGGACGACCATGCTGCCCGGATCCATGAGGCAACCGAGGATGAGCCAGAGTATGAAGAGCAGGATCATGACGGTCCAACGACCCGTCCCCGTCTCGACGATGAGGGTTGCGAGCCCCTGCGCAATGCCGAGATAGCTGACGACGTAGGACAGCGTAAGCCCCATGATGGCCATGAAGAGCATCATGCAGGTCGTTCGCACGGCGGCGGCGACCGTATCCTTCATCAGGGTGAACGTGAGCCTCCGCAGGGCTATCACGATGATGAGCGCCCCGACCGCGCCGTAGCCGGCGGATTCCGTGGGGGTTGCGACGCCCGTGTAGAGCGTGATGAGGACGATGGCGATGAGGATGCCCGCAGGGATCGTCGTGAGGATCTTGCGTCTGGAAAATCCCTCCGCCTCCGCTCGTTTCGCGGTCGTCACCATTTCGTTCAGCGTTTCGTTCTTTTCATCCTCTTCGCGATTCTTCTCCGCTTCGCTGCCGTCATAGAGCGACGGGTTGATCTTGCATCGGATGATGATGGAGATGCAGAACATCGCGGAGAGCATAATGCCCGGCAGGATGCCCGCGATGAGGAGCTTCGCGATCGATGTCTCCGTGATGATGCCGTAGAGGACGAAGGTCATGCTCGGCGGGATCATGATGCCGAGCGTCCCGCCGGCCGCGACGACGCCCGTCGCGAAGTCCTTGCGGTAGCCCTTGGCGATCATCGAGCCGATGGAGATGCGGCCGAGCGTCGCGGCCGTGGCGACGGAGGACCCGCAGAGCGCCGCGAACACGGTGGACGCGAGCGTCGTCGCGAGCGCGAGGCCGCCCTTGATGCGCTTCAGCGCATGGCTGATGACGTCATAGATGTCGGCGGCGATACCGCCCCGCGCGAGGAATTCGGCCATGAGGATGAAGAGCGGCGCGATCATCTGGTTCGCGCTCGTCGCCTGTGTGAAGGCGACGGCGCCGAAGCGTACGATGTGCGTCTCTCCCATAAAGCCGAGGATTCCCACCAATGCGGCAAATCCGAGCGACGCCTGGACGGGCGCGCCGCAGAACATGGCGATGAGCAGAACCGCGACGATGGTGATTACCGTTGTTGCCATTATTTTCCCTCCCTCTCAGCTCTAATTCCACTCATTGCCTTTTTTACAAAGGTCAAGAATAATGAAGAATACGGTTACCGCCATGATGACGGATCCCACGATCATCACGATGTATAGGAGCGAGATCGGGATCGTGATGTTCGCGAAGGTCGTCTGATTGATCTCAAGGGCGGGGATGAGCAACCTGTACACGGCCAGCATCGTCGCGAAGATGACGATCATGGACAGCACATAGCCGCCGATCGACATGACGCGGCGCGGCGCATCGCCGAAACGCTTCTCGATCATATCCTTGAACAGCTCGACGCCGACATGGCCCTTTTCCTGATAGGCGTAGCCCGATCCGATGAAGATCGCGATGAGCAGAAAATAGGCCGAGATGTCGAGCGTCCATTTGGTCGGATTGATGAATACCGTTCGCATGAGGGATTCCACAACGGACATGACCGCGATTGCGAGAAGCAATACGCCGGAAATCGCCCCCAAGGCTTTGTTGAACTTTCGAAGTACAGCGGGATATTTCATTTCAGTCTCCTTGTGCTTCCGACTCCTACAATACCAACACGGCGTACACGCGCATACGCCCGCCGACGGAAAGTTCCGCCCACGATTTGAGAGAAGGTCTGTTGACAATAAGAATAACTTTCTCCCTGAGGGACTTCAAGGCAAATTCCAAAATCGAATTCTATTCCATTCGGGAATGTGATAAAATTCAATCAGGTGTTTTCGAATCAACTCGGGAGAGGGGCGGTCTTATGGATATTTCGCATCTGAAATGTTTGTTGGGCGTATTGTATACCGGAAGCGTCACGGAAGCGGGAAGGCTCGTACACTTATCGCAGTCGTCGATCTCGAAAAAGATCATCACGCTTGAAAACGAGATGGGCATCAAGCTGTTGGAACGCAACGGGAAGCGCGTCATCCTGACGCCCTCCGCGCATCGGCTCATGACGCACTTTGTCAGCATTCTGGAATCCTACGATCACGCCATGATCACCTTGGACGAGATAAAACGTGAGAACAACGGCAATCGGCAAAGCCTGAAGATCCTCGGAATCCCTCCCATCGCCCGCTACAATATCATCTCGCTCATCAATAATTTTTCACACATGCACCCCGAGATCGACGTATCCGTTGAGGAAATGGAATCGGATCGCATCTTTCTCATGCTCCAGTACGCCGACTGCGATCTCGCCTTCGTGTCGGACATCAAGGTCGATCCGGAACGGTATGACATGCAGATCGTGCAACGGGAACGTTTCATGATCGCCTGTTCCCCGAAAAACCCGCTCAGCAAGCGCGAGTTTGTCTATATGAAGGATCTGCGCCACGAGAAACTGATCTTCAACCGTCCGGAATCACTGCTCTACTATCCCTGCATCGAGGCTTGCGAAAAGGCGGGATTCAAGCCGAACATCGTGCTCACGACCAGCCGTCCGACCATCGCCTTCGAATATCTGCATACGGACTGCAAATACGTCTATATGGGGCTTCGAAAGACCTTGCTCGATGAGAAATCCCCCCTGCACTGCGCCGTACCGATCAAGGATTCTCCCGAATTCAACTTTTCCTATGTCTGGCGCAAATCCCCGGGCCTGTCCGAATCGGCAAGCCTCTTCCTGCGGCATGTCTCCGCCAAGAACAAAGCGCGGGCGGGCAAGCGGGTTGCGCGATGATCCGGTGAGAGGCGCCGGTCTAAGCGTGAAGTCCCGAGCGGTTCGCCGGGCCGTGTTCGCCGGGAGGCCGGTACAGCGTCTTCGCGTATTCCAAGTACAGGGCGGCGGATTCCGATAAGCCGGGTTTCTTTCTCCAGATGTAACACAGGTCGAATTCCGGGGAATCCTCGATCGGAAGCGCCAAATGCAGGTTTGATTTGTGCGCCAACAGGACCTCCCTCAGGCCCATATAGACATATTCGGCGTTGG
>JAISGB010000111.1 GCA_031263335.1 Eubacteriales Family XIII. Incertae Sedis bacterium | reverse complement strand
GCGACCGTTGAGTAGTTTTGGTTTAGTCCTTGATGGCGGAAAAACGAAAATTTTTCCTTGCGCGCGCGTCGCCTTTGTGATAGACTCAATATGTTAATAAGGTATCGACTATGAGAGTGGGCTTCCCGCTCTCTTGTTTTTAGGGACGGTTGTATGTCGAAAAAGAGCATCGTGCGGATCGTGAAGGAGTTGCTTGCGGAGTTCTTGCCGCAGAACGGATACGAGCTGTGGCACGCGGAGTTCGTGAAGGAAGGCAAGGATTACAACCTGAAGGTGTACATCGATTCGGCGGAAGGCATCGGCGCCGACGATTGCGAGAAAGTCAGCCGATACTTGGGCGCGCGGTTGGATGAGGCCGACCCGATCGAGGCGCCGTATTATCTCATCGTCAGTTCCCCTGGGATGGACAGGGCGTTGCTTACGCCGGATCATTTCAGGCGTTATGTGGGGTGTCCCGTGGATGTTGCGCTCTATAAGGGCGTGGACGGAAAGAAGTCGTACAGCGGCATTTTGGGCGAGCGCACGGATGAATACCTGATCCTCTACGCCGACGGAGAGATAAGGCTCCCGATCCCGTTGATCGGCAAGGTTCGGCTACAGGTGATCTTTTGAAGATCCGCAGACACGTTTTGACGTCACTGCCGAAATGTTAAATCAAAACTATTCAACGGTCGCGATAGTTTTGATGGAGTCCGTATTGGGTTCCGGAATACACAACGTATAGGATGTGACGAGGTTCCACCTCGCAACTAATAGCGCGACCATTGAATAGTTACCTTAGAGGAGGACGCAGATCATGAACAAGGAGGAACACAGGCCATGAACAAGGAATTCATCCAAGCTCTGGACGATCTGGAGAAGGAGAAGGGCATACCCAAGGCTCGGCTTCTCGAAGCGGTGGAAAAGGCATTGGTGTCCGCGTACAAAGGCAAGAACAAGGGTCCGGATGAGAATGTGTATGTCAATATCGATCCAAAGACGGGCGGAATCGAGATACATCACCGGAAGTACGTGGTGGAAGAAGTCACCGATCCCAACGCGGAGGTTGCCCTTGAAGAGATGCTCCGCTACGATCCGGATTACGTCGTGGGCGATGTGGTGGATTACAATATGCCGTTGGAAGGACTCGGCAGGATTGCCGCGCAGACGGCGAAGCAGGTCGTTGTCCAGATGGTCCGCGAGATCGAGCGCGGGATGGTATACGATGAGTTCATCGGCAGGCAGGGGGAATTGGTCAACGGGACCGTCCAACGGGTCAACAATGAGACGGTATACGTCAATTTGGGGCGTACCGAGGGCATCATGTCGCCCGGGGAGCAGGTAAAGGGCGAGCGTTACGCGGTGAATTCCCGGCTGAAATTCTACATCATGGATGTTCGAAAATCCCAGAAGGGTCCGCAGGTATTCCTTTCCCGATCCCACCCGGCTTTGGTGAAGCGGTTGTTCGAATTGGAAGTCCCGGAGATTCAGGACGGGATCATCGTGATAGAGAGTATCTCGCGTGAAGCGGGCAGCCGGACGAAGATGGCGGTTTCGACGAACGACGACGGCGTCGATCCCGTCGGCGCCTGCGTCGGCAACCGAGGCATCCGCGTACAGGCCGTCGTGGATGAGCTGTTCGGCGAGAAGATCGACATCATCGGTTGGAGCGACGTGGCGGAAGACAATGTCAGCAGCGCGCTGTCTCCGGCGAAGACGGAGAAGATCGTCCTCGATGAGAGCGGCAAGGCCGCCACGGCCGTTGTGCCGGACTATCAACTGTCGTTGGCGATCGGCAAGGAAGGGCAGAATGTCCGCTTGGCGGCCAAGCTGTGCGGCATCAAGATCGACATCAAGAGCCATACGCAGTATTTCGGGGAGCCGCAGGGGACGCTGACGGGCGCCTTGGATGAGGAAGGCTACCTCAATCCGGAGGATTTCGTCGACTATGTGCCGGCCGGCAAAAAAACCGCGAAGGCTGCGCAGGCTGAGGATGCGGTCTCCGAGGAGGCGACGGATGGGCAGAGCGCCGCCGAGGAGGAGAACGCGGAAGATACCGCCGCCAAGGCAAACGCGGAAGATACCGGCGCGGGAGCGGCGGATGAAGCGGGCGCGACCGTCGTCGCGGACGCGGAAGATGCGACCGAAGCCGCCGAAGGCGACGCGGAAAGCGAGGCGTAAGGATTGGCGAAAAGCAAGAGGATCCCGATGAGGCGGTGTGTCGGCTGTATGGAATCCAAGCCGAAGCGGTCGCTGTTGCGCTTGGTCTCCTCGGCCGGCAGACCCGCCTTCGATCCGACGGGTAAGGCAAACGGCAGGGGCGTCTATCTCTGTCGGGACACGGGATGCCTCGAAAAGGCGCGCAAGAGAAAGTCCATCGCGCGCGGCCTCGGCGCGGAGGGCTTGACGGAAGCGGAGTACGAAGCGCTCAAGGATGCGTTGGAGCGAGAGATATCAAAAGGGGCGGCCGAGGAATGATGGGAATCCGTACGAAACAATTCCTCCGTTGGGGGATGGTGAAGATCGGGCGCGGCGCGAAGAACGAGTTGGGTTAGGAGGTGACCGGATGAAGGTACAGGAGTTGGCAAAGGAACTGGGGATGGCGAACAAGGATGTGATCGCCAAGGCCAACAGCATCGGCATGGAGGTGAAGAGCCCTGCGTCCAACCTCTCGGACAACGATGCGTTGGCGCTTAAAAATATCCTCGTTCGCGGCGCCGGCGGCGCCGAGACCAAGATCGTCAAGGTTACTCCCAAGGCGCGGGATACGGGAAAGAAGGACGAGGAGGTGCGCGTAACGAAGAAGGCGAACATCCGGCCGCCGGGCAGGCCGCAGAGACCCAAGGCGCGAGAGGAACGACGGGATGCCGAATCCGCGACGCGGGATGGGACGGGCGTGCGGATCCCCGCGCGGAATGTCTCGGACGGCCCCGGAGCGACTGCGGGCGCGGCGTCTTCCGTCCCGCTCGGCGGAGTCCCATCGGGCGGCGCCGTCCCCGTGCGGATCCCCTCGGCCCGGGTGGCGCCCAAGCGCATCCCCCGCGAAGAGGTGGAGGCGGCGGAACGCGCGAAACAGCCCGCAACGGCGGACGACGCGACCGATAAGACCCCCGCGGCGGAGAAACGGGCGAATGCCGAACCCAAGAAGAAACCGGCGTTGAAGGTCGCGTGGACGGATACGGGAGAATCCGCGCCTTCCGAGGAAACGGAGAAACGGTCGGAAGCCACAGGGACGCGCGAGGAGGAACAGGCCGCGCCCGGGTCCGTTGCGCCCGTTGCATCGTCCACACCGTCTGCGCCGGTCGCGTCATCCGCTCCTTCCGCGCCGGTCGCAGCCGATCGCGTCGCGACGGAACCCCCGGCGGCGATCGCGGATACGCCGAAGGCGGTCGTCGCGACCGCCGCGAGCAAGGGCGCGCGGGACCCGAAAGCGGGGTCGGCCGAAGGCGCAAGCGCGCGGAACAAGGAGCGGCAGAAACCCAAACAGGAAACTGGTTCCCCCTCGGGCCGCGCGGGAAAGCCGGACGGCAAGGCGGGCGCAGAACGCAAGGACGCTTCCAAACCCAAGCGATCGCAACCGGCGCCCAAGAGCAAGGACAAGAAGCCGCAAAAAGGCAAGAGCGGCGACGACAAGAACAAAAAATATGGCGCAAAGGGGGAACGAAGGCGCGGCGCGACGGGAAGCGCGCCCGGCAAAAGCACCATCTTGGGAAACAAGTCGCTTGAAAAGCGTCCCACTCGATCGCGGCAGAGGCCCAGATCCCAGACGAGGAACAGGCAGGAAACCTTCATCAATTATGAGGAATTGGCGCCCGGAACCAAGATTCTGAACGTGCCGATCACCGTGGCCGGTTTTGCGGAACAGGTGGAGAAAAGCAATTCGGATGTCATCATGGCGCTCATGAAGTTGGGCGTCATGGCCAACGTCAACCAAACCCTCGACGAGACGACGGTGCAACTCCTCGGTGCGGAACTCGACATTCCGATTTTCGTCGCCGGGGACGACGGGGAGATCGTGGAGGAGGGTTTGGAGACCTTCGAGGACCGGGAGGAGGATCTTGTGACCAGGCCGCCCATCATCACGGTCATGGGACACGTGGATCACGGAAAGACATCCCTGCTCGACGCGATCCGCAAGACGAATGTCACGGGCGGGGAGGCCGGCGGCATCACGCAACATATCGGCGCGTCGGAGGTCAGCGTGAACGGCGAGAAGATCGTATTCTTGGATACGCCCGGACATGAAGCGTTGACCGCGATGCGCGCGCGGGGGGCGCATGGGACCGACATGGCGGTGCTCGTGGTCGCGGCGGACGACGGCGTCATGCCGCAGACCATCGAGTCCATCAGTCACGCGAAGGCCGCGGGCGTTCCCGTCATCGTGGCCATCAACAAGATCGACAAGCCCGGCGCCAATCCAAACAAGGTGAAGCAGGAACTCGCCGACAGCGGCGTCTTTGTGGAAGATTTTGGAGGCGATACAATCTGCGTACCCGTGAGCGCCAAGACCGGCGAGGGGATCGTAAACCTCTTGGAGATGATCTTGTTGCAGGCCGAAGTCCTCGAACTGAGGGCAAACCCGAATCGCCTCGCGATCGGGACGGTCATCGAAGCCCGTTTGGACAAGGCGAGAGGATCGGTTGCGACCCTGCTTGTCCTGAACGGGACGCTCGAAACGGGTATGAGCATCGTGGCGGGCATTACAAGCGGCAGAATCCGGGCGATGACCGATTACAGCGGCAAGACGATCCGGAAGGCCGGCCCGTCCGGCGCCGTGGAAGTGATCGGACTCAATGAGGTGCCGCAGGCCGGCGACGAATTCCACGCCGTCCGAGAGGACAAGGTCGCCCGCGAGATCGCCGAAAGCCGTCGTGTGCGGCAACGTGAGGAGATCATGGCGAGAAC
>JAISGB010000097.1 GCA_031263335.1 Eubacteriales Family XIII. Incertae Sedis bacterium | reverse complement strand
GATCACGGCCCGATCCTCCGGACGCAACGCCCTGAGGACGGCCCGCACCCCCACGGTAGATCCGCAACCGGCGCACATCCTGTGGCCGGGCACCAACCGCTCCGGGCGGTTCGCTGCGTGTTTCAATGTGTATGCCGTAAATGCCATTTTGTTCCTCCCGCATCATCCTTTCGGATCGATCGTTTCGCCCCAATCCGCAACCGTATATCGTGACCGTCGAGTAGTTACCCTATGTCGTGACCGTCGAGCAGTTACCCCCTAACGCCGATGTATCGGCAATCCGGAAGCTGCTTCCCATCGATCATCCCCTTCAATTCGCCGAAGATAACATGGAAATCATCGACGCGGATATCCCTGCCGCCCAAGCCGAACACGTAATTGCAGGTCTTTGCGCCGCCGGGCCGGCCGCAGAGAGCCGCCCGAACCTCGGCGCCGAGTGGACCGCCGTTCCCGGAGAACCCGTCGCTCTTGTCCATGATGCCGAGCGCTTTCACACCTCGGAACACGTCCGCCAACTCTTTTGCGGGGAAGGGGCGGAATACGCGAAGCTTCACGAGTCCGGCCTTGACGCCCTTCGCGCGCAACGCGTCCACGGCGTCCTTTCCCGTACCCGCAGATGAACTCATGAGCAATACGGCCATCTCGGCGTCTTCCATCCTGTACGCCTCGAACATGCCGTACCGTCTGCCGATGCGCGCCCCAAAATCCTTCGAGACATCGCTTATGACCGCGCGGGCGCTGTTCATGGCCTCAAACTGTTTTCGCTTCATCTCCATGTAGAAGGCCGAAACGCTGTACGGGCCGACGCCGAGGCTTTCGGACGGATTGAGCAGATGCTTGGGCGGGTTGTATTCCCCCACAAAGGCGCGGACCGGCTCATCGTCCTCGATGATGATATTCTCTATGGCGTGGCTCGTGATGAAACCGTCTTGACAGATCATGACGGGCAACAGTACATCGGGATGTTCCGCGATGCGGTGCGCCATGAGCATATTGTCATAGGCTTCCTGCGCATTTTCGCTGTATATCTGGATCCAACCGGAATCCCGCGCGCCCATGGAATCGGAATGATCCGCGTTGATGTTGATCGGACCCGTGAGCGCCCGGTTCACCGCCGCCATCACGATGGGCAACCTGTCCGACGCGGCCACATAGAGGAGTTCATACATGAGCGCCATACCCGCGGAACTGGTGGCCGTCATGGCGCGCACGCCCGCGGCGGAGGCGCCGATGCACGCGGACATGGCGCTGTGCTCGGATTCCACGGCGATAAACTCCGTATCGATGAGCCCTTCCGCCTTGAAAGAAGAAACATACTGCGGAATTTCCGTGGACGGCGTGATGGGGAAGGCCGCGATCACGTCGGGATTGATCTGTCGAATGGCTGTGGCGACGGCTTGGTTGCCGGACATCCTGTCTTTCCTGCTCATCGCGCGGCCTCCTCTCCCACCGCAACGACGGAGATGGCGCCAAAGGGGCAGACGCGCGCGCAGATCGCGCAACCCTTGCAGTGATCAAAATCGAAATCGAGCCGTTTGCCGTTTTCCGCCGGGATGGAGCTGTCCGGACAGACGGGATAACACAGGAGGCATTGTTTGCACTTTCCCGCATCCCAGACGGGCGTCCGCACCCGCCAATCCCCCGTATTGAAGAATTCGGAATTGCCCGCTCCGTACACATGCCCGCCCACCGTAATATCCTGCCAAGCGGAGGTTTCGTTGATCGTTCCCATCAGATTTTCTTTCGTCATATCCGTCAAACATCCTTTCCCCGCGCCTGTTCATTGATCTGCAGAACGCTTGCCCACGCCTCCTTGACGGCGCGCATATTCCCTTCGATCACCTCACGCTTCCGCGCGAACTTCTCGCCGAACGCTTTTTCCATATTCTTAAAGAACGCTTCCTCCCCCATGATGCCCGTGAGCCGGACGACGGCGGAGAGCAAGGGCGTATTGGGCAGGTTCCGCCCGATCGTCCGGATGGATATGTCCATGGCGTCGATGACCCAGATGTCGCCCTTGACCCCCGGGAACGATCGCAAGACCGACTCCGGATCGCTGTTCGTATTGACCAAGAGTTTGCCCGTATCCTTCAATCCCGCCGCCACATCCACGGATTTCAACAGGGTTTCGTCCACCACGACCACAAGGTCGGGGTTGTAGATGTTGGAATGGATGCGGATGGGTCCGTCGCTCAACCGGTTGTACGCGGTGATGGGCGCGCCCATGCGCTCGGGGCCGTACTCGGGAAAGCCCTGTACATGGAGTCCGGTCTCAAAAGCCGCATCGGCAAGCAACAGCGCCGCCGTCTTCGCGCCCTGCCCGCCCCTTCCGTGCCAACGTATCTCAATCATAACCCTTTGCCCCTTTCCGGACGCCTTTCGCGTGACGAGAACAAAAAAAACCGGATCATACGATCCGGGGACGAATTTTACCGCGGTACCACCCCGCTGACAGCGCTCAACTTCCTCCGCACTGCCGCTCTTGTCGCTTAACGCGCCGCTCACGTGTCACATTAATCGCGCATGAGCGCTTTCACGAGACAGGCTCAAGGGTGATCTTCGGTCTCGAAACGCCGGAACCCTTCCACCGCCGGATTCCTCTCTTGGGACGCTTGCCCGAAACCTACTCTCCCCGTCACAGCCTTTGCATGATTCAATAAGATGGATAAAATCTTACTCTCCCAAAGGGCGTTTGTCAAGACATTCGTGGTCGGCCATGGTTAGCGGATCCTCACTCCGGTTCTTCCCGTGAAGGCCGCGCAATGACGTTTCGCGTTGGCGGCTTACCGCTCGCCATCCTCTTTGGAATACCGTATCTCCACTTGAAAATCCTTCTTGTTCGCCGCGTCGGATTTTGCCGTGATGGCCCGGATGCGTTTCCCCTCGTTTCGCAACGCGAGTTCCGCGTGGCGCGTCGCGATGCCGATGTCGATCTTGTTCAGTTTCTTTCGCAGGATGTACTTGAACGCTCCGCGCCCGACGTAACGGATGATCACCGCATCTTCCTCAAAGCGCAACTTCCACGGCTGTGAATTCTGCGCCGACGGCGCGAGGCGGACGGCGCGCGCAACCTCGTTGTCCGTGTCGCTGATCGCACTTATGCCCAAGCGGTTGAATCCCGATTCACCGTAGCGCAGAGGCACCTCCGTTGTTCCGAAGGCGAGCACGATGCAAAAGTCGTCTTTCTTTTCCTTGGGCTTCCCCATGCCGAGCCACAGGCTGCCCAATCCGAGGCTCTGGATGTACAGATCCGTCTTTTGGAGGACATAGCCCACATTCGCGTAGGCCGCGTCCCCCTCCTCGCAGTAGGCGAGAATGCTGTAGGAACCGACGGCCGTGCTTACAGACTTCGAGGAAACGATTTCAAACCACGCGTTCTGTCCGGGCAACTGCTCCGTATGCTCGATGAATTCCTCGATCTTGTCCACCGCAACGTCGTCCGGCGGATCGGAAGCATATCTCCTGACCGACCGCCTCCGGCTCATCATTTCGTAA
>JAISGB010000218.1 GCA_031263335.1 Eubacteriales Family XIII. Incertae Sedis bacterium | reverse complement strand
GGATATCCCGCGTTCTCCCTGTTCCCGCTTCAACCCCCGGCCGGTGGCGTCGGCGATCTCCGACTATTTATCATATATAATATATATGATAAATATGTTTATGCTGTTATCTTATCACGCGTCTGCGCGAAAGTCAACATAATTGATCGGATCAGAGATCCAGCATCTTGACAATGCGGATGTTTTCTTTGGTTTTATCCTCGTGCAGATCCAAGATCTCCCCTGACTTGGCCCGTTCGTCGTACAGCCACAGTTGGGGACGCCACAGGTCGTCCGCGTAGTTCCGCCTCACCATGCAGACCTCGCCCGATTTCAGTTGGACCGTCGTCCCGGGGGGGAAGGGCGCCACGATGCTTTCCAAGGCTTTCACCACGTCGGGGTCGAATTTTCGATCCGACTGCTGCTGTATGATCTCCACGGCCTGCATGGGATACATCGCTTGGCGGAAGGCGCGCTTCGAGACCAAGGCGTCGTAGACGTCCGTCACGGCGATGATCCGGCCGTAGACGGAGATGTTCTTGCGACGCAACCCGTTCGGATAGCCCGTGCCGTCGTAATTTTCATGGTGCTGCATGGCGCCGATCGACGCCGCCTCGGACAGCGACAGGCTGTTCACCATGTAGTCGTAGCCCTTCTTGACGTGTTCCTTCACCAAGCTGAATTCCTCGTTCGTCAGGCGTCCCGGGCGGTTCAGGATGTCCTCGGGCAGGAAGGCCGTGCCTATGTCGTGGAGCAGGGCCGCCGAGCCGAGTTCCATGAGCTGTTCGTCCGTCATGTTCAGCTTGATCCCGATCGCCGCGGACAGGATCATGACCATCGCGGCGTGGCAAAACTCGTAGCGCGCGAAGGGCTTCATGTCGATGTTCTCCATGAGCAGGAGCTGCTTTCCGCGCAGCGTTTCGAGGACGGGTTCGATCACCTTCCGGTAGTCGCTTTCCGTCGCGCGCGCGCCCGTGCCGGAGGCCATCGCCTTTTGCGTGCAGTCCGCCACGGCCCGCGCGGCGTCTATGTATTCCGTGTCCGCCACGATGGGATCGACCGCGATGTCGTTCGAGTACAGGTCGAGGACGTAGACCCCCGCGAATCCCTGCCGGCGAATGTCGTCGATCTTGCCGTTCGACAGCTTCACGCCCTCGCGCAGAAAAAGCCTGTATTTGTCGTCGTACAGATTCCGGCCGAGCAACATGCCCTTCCTTAGGTTTTTTACCGTCGCGTACCGCATCGTCCGATTTCCCCTTTTTCCCTTCTTGTCATCCTCTTTTTTATGAACTGTTAACGCCTCTTTTTTATGCAATGCCAACGCCGTTGCCGGCCTTGCCGGATCCCGCGACGGCGTCCGCTTCCCCGCCCGCGTCGCCGGCGTCGGTTGCGTCTCAGGTCAGGTAGTTGAACAGGTCCGGCCGCGAGGTCAGCAACGATTCGCCCCTGTCCGTGATCAGGACGTCCGTGCCGAGGTCTATGTTGAACCCGCCGTCCTTGGATATCGCCCGCACGCGCGCGTCGCCGGTCTGTTCGACGACGACGGTCTCTCCGTCGGCCGAGTACAGCTCGAGGCGCAGATTGTAGTATACGACGGCGTAGGACAGGGACGCCAATTCGGTCGTCTCCCCGTTCCGGGTGATCGTGACGGGTTCGAGAAAGACATAGGTGTTGCTTCCGTCGTAGAAGAACCCTTTGTCGATATCGACTTCGTCTCCGTTCACAAGGGCCGTCCCCTTTCCCGCGCCGTCCACGCGCACGAGGGTGTTGTAGCCCGTGCGCCCCATGCGCCCGGCGGCGGGATCGACGTAGATCATCTGTTGCGGCAACAGGATGGCGCCCGCGTCGTCCCCGTAGTAGATGGGGGCGGCCTCGAGCGGGACGCGCTCGTCCTTGTTCTTCAGCCAAACCATATCGTCGTCGTCGCGCCGGATCTCGGTCGAGCCGGTGTAGTCGTAGCGGGCGCCGCTCTCAAAGCGGTATATGGACTCGTCTATGCCGTAGATGCCGAGGCGCGTGACGATGAGGACGATGACCGCCACGACGGCCGCGAGGATGAGCAACGGCGCGACAGTCAAAATGGGGCGTCCCGGCTTGAACATATAGCGTTGCAGCCACAGCTTGAAATCCCGGATCATCCGTCTTCCCCCTTCGCGACGGTCGCGCGATCCCGGTCGAGATCCCGAGCCGCCGGCCTTGCGCCCTTCGTGTCCGCCGCGCGGCGATCGCGCGCGCGATCCAGGCCAAAGTCGTCGGTCGCGATCTTGCGCAACAGGAGGTTGCCGACGCCGCGAATGTAGAAGTACAGCAGATAGAGCGTCACGAATACGCCCAAGAGGCAGTAGATCGCCATGAGCCGGGGATCGCCGTCGACGTCCCTGTAGTATCCGTATATGATGTTGAGCGCGGTGAGCGCCGCGTAGGCGACCACGGTGTTGACGAGGTCAAGCAACGAACTCTTCACGCCGGTCATGAACGTGATGCTGATTCCGGAGACGGCGATGTAGAAGACCATGTGGATCGTCTCGATGCGCACGGTGAATACGACCGCGGCGACGACGAAGGCGAGCCTCAGCAGACCCGCGGAGAGCCACAGGGTATCGCCCAAGCGCAGACCGAAGAAGGCGCCGAAGAACTTCATGCGCCGGCGTCCCCAGTCGAGGTTGTCCGAAAAGGCGTAGCCCACGATGAGCACGACCGAGCCGAGGAATACGGCCGTGAGGATGACGGGGCGCAGATCCGTGATCGCGTTCCAGACACTATCCATCGACGGACGCTCCTTCGGCGGGTTCCGCTTCGGTAGGTTCCGCTTCGGCGGGTTCTCCCTCGACGGGTTCTCCTTCGTCCGCGCCCTTTCCCGCGTCCTTGCCGGGATCCCCCCCGCCGCTGTCCTTCAGAAGCAGGAAAAAGACGTTGTGCGCGTGGTTGAAAAAGCCGTGCAGGTCTTTCAGGTTGTGAAAGAAGCCTTTGCCGATCAGGTCGATCTCCCCGTCTATCTCGCCGATGACGGGCAGATAGTCCTCCATGATGAGCAGACGCGACTGCTTTCCGCGCACGCGGATGATGTTGATGCCGTCATAAAACCGCAAGCCGTCCCGAAAGCTCGATATTTGGGCCTGTATCCTGCCGCCGCCCGTCTCCGCGTAGCTGCGCAGATCCGCCGAAGGCAGATCGCCAATGGTCATATCCGCCATACGGCCCCTCCGTCCGGCGTGATATCCCCTGCCGGAATATGATTCGTCATGTTGTCCGTCGAAACAATATTCATCGGGATATCGCTCCTATGTAGTAAAAATCGCCTTCGTCCGCATGGTCAAATTTGCCGTCGAGGATGTCCTCCACGTCGTCCAGAACGTCCTCGACCTTGACGAATTGGCCGGGGATGCCCGTATACTGCTCCGATACGAACATGGGCTGGGTGAAGTAGTTGCGCAACTTGCGCGAGCGGTAGAAGGTGTGGTTGTCCTCCTCGCTCAGCTCGTCGATGCCGAGTACGGCGACGACCTCCTCAAGCTCCCGGTAGCGCGCGAAACTCGCGATGGACCGCTCGACGAGCGAGAAGTGCCGCTCCCCCACGCGGTCTATGGCGATCAGCTTGCTCGTCGTGTTGAACACGTCCACGGCGGGGTAGATGCCCTTTTCCGCGATCTTGCGGCTCAGCACCACCTGTCCGTCCATGTGGGTCATGATGGCGTTTACGGCCAGGTCCGTCATGTCGTCC
>JAISGB010000180.1 GCA_031263335.1 Eubacteriales Family XIII. Incertae Sedis bacterium | reverse complement strand
TCTGAGCGTCCGTTTGATCGCCCGACCGCTCTTGACTCCCGTATGGATGAGGGACAGGAGCTGAAGGATCAGGATGATGTGGAGCGCGATTTTGGCTATGGCCAAATAACGGCCGACCCGAACCACGATCACCGTATAACCCTCGGGAACGGCGCGCGTATCGACGCGCTTCGCCGCAGAGGGGATGCTGACTTCATAGGAGACGGAACGCAGTCGCTCCGCGTCATTCTTGGCGTCCGCGTCGTAGCGAAACGTCCGTTCGGCCGTCCTCGTATTTTCGGGAAAGATGTTTCTGACGCCGGAGAGGGGCAGACCTTGGGGGACGGTTTTTTGATAGCTGATGTCGATATCCCCCAAGGAGATCGCGCGTCGCTCCGATACGCTCTCCGCGAGGATGTTTCCGGGCGGCGCGGTATTCAGTTGGTTTGCGATGTCGGATACGGTCTGTTCGGCGAACAGAAACCCGCCCGCCGCAGCCAAGATCACGAGAGCGATGTCCAAGGACAGGAACACGAAAAAGTGAAGAATGATCATCCTCGCGTTCAACCCCGATTTCAATTTGTCCCTCGCGTGTTCCTTTGCCATCTTATCCCTCATGAACCGGCTTGAATTCGGTTCCGTTCCGGCGCGGCGGATTCGAAGCCCCGCGCTATCCCTCGATGCGATAGCCCACGCCCCGCAGGGTTGAGATCAGCTTGACGCCGTATTTCTCGTCGATCTTGCTGCGCAGAAAGCGCACATAGACATCCACCGCGTTGGTTTCGCCGATGTAGTCGTAACCCCAGACCTTATCCAACAGGGCTTCGCGTGTGAGCGCCATTCCCTTGTTCTCCAACAGGCAACGAAGCAGATCGAACTCCTTCGGCGTGAGTTCGATATTCTCTCCCGCGTAAGAGACGACATGCCTGCCGATGTCGAACGACAATTCGCCGGCGGTCAAGACGGCGCCGTTCGGCGCGTCGCCTTCTTGGAACTTCGCCTCCTTGGCCGCGGATGTCCGAAGCGTCGCCCTGATGCGCGCCAACAGTTCTTCTATGGCGAAGGGCTTCGTGACATAATCCTCGGCGCCGCTGTCCAATCCCAACACCTTGTCGACCACCTCGTCTCTGGCGGTGAGCAGGATGACGGGCGTGGATTTGGATTTGCGCAGTCTGCGCAACACTTCAATGCCCGATAGGCCGGGGAGCATGACGTCCAAGAGGATCAGATCGAAGTCATTCCGCTCCGCGCATTGCAGGCCTGTGAGGCCGTCGGGGCATTTCGTGACGTCGTACCCTTCATGGGAGAGTTCCAATTCCACCATGCGCGCCATCTTTTCCTCGTCTTCGACGATCAATATCCGTTCGGGCATGCATTCCTCCGTCTTTGCTCCGAGGCCGCCTCCGGGCGACGGCGCTTACTGTGTCCGGCCGTCGTCGCCGTTCCCTGCGTCCGGTGCGGATCGATCGATATCCTCCGCCGTGTTTGCCGCGTTCTTTACGGATTGTTTGATATCCTCCGCCGTGTTTGCCGCGGCCTTCATGGCGTTGTTGATGGCGTCCCGATCGAGATCGGGGCCTCTGAACCTGTATCTGCACCCGAAGAACAACGCGATGATCAATACGGGCAGGGTGACCCAAAAGAGGAATACCAACGCGATGACCAAGATGGTCACGGGGATGCTGAGGATGCTCTCCCCGCGCCTGTACACCTCGAAATGATTGATGTTGCCCTTGTGGAATACTTTGACCGCGAATCTCCACATCTTGCCCATGACCTCCGAGAAGCTCGACGTTCTATCCGCCCCTGCGCCGCTTCCCTGTCCTCGGCAACCCTCGGCGCCTTGGCCGTACGCGCCCGATTGCCCGCCGTAGGCCGCGCCTTGCCCGTACGCGCCGCCTCTTCCGACGTGCGGCTCCGCCTCGGAGAACGCGCCGCCGTCCGTGCTGTAGGCGCCTGTCCGATTTGCGGTTTTTCCCGCCTTCTCCAAAGCGATGATCGCTTCGAGGATGTCTCCGTCGGCCGATTCGAGCGCCGCCTTGGCCTCCTCGTAGGAGACGCCGGTCAGATTTACCAATTTTTCGACCTGTTCTATCGTGATCTTCATTGTCTTGTTCCTTTCGTCCGTTCCATCGACTGTTGCCCTTGTTCACATGATAGCAATGAAAGTTTTAGATGGAATTGAGCGAACATTAAAAAACGATTAAATTCAATGAAAAAATCGTATCTGTTTTATTTCATTATACCATACGTTCCTCCGGGGTGGCGGCAAACCCCCTGCGCGTGATATGATAAACGGTAATGAGAGGAGGACGGGAATGGGTCTTGTGGACCTGCATCTTCATACTTCGGTGTCCGACGGGGAATACGCGCCGGCGACGCTGATGCGGCTCGCTTTGGCGGCGGGCGCGGGGCTTGTCGCTGTCACCGATCACGATTCGACCGGCGGCGTGGCGGAAGGCCGGGCGGCGGCGCTTGAGGCGGGTTTGGATTTCGTCCCCGGCATCGAGATATCGACCGACGCGGAGAACGAGCAACATATACTCGGCTACCTCATCGACATCGAGGATGCCGGCCTGCGGCGCGCGTGCGACGGTTTCCTATCCATGAGGGAGGAACGGATCGCGCGCGTCCTCGCGTATTTGGCCGCGCGGGGCGTATGTCCGGATCGCGCGGAGATCGGCGCGCGCGGAGCCTATGTCGGACGACCGCATATCGCGGCGGCGCTCGTGCGCGCGGGTTGCGCGGCAAGCGTCGAGGACGCCTTTCGGCGCTATCTCACGGGAGAGGAATTCGAAAAGGTGAACCGTCCCAAACCGACGGCCCGCGAGAGCATCGACGCGATCCGATCCGCCGGCGGGGTGGCTGCGCTTGCCCATCCCCATTCCCTGCGGTTGGAGGGCGAGGCGTTCGAGGCGGCGATTGTCGGACTCAGGAAGCTCGGTTTGGGCGCTTTGGAATGCCATTATGGGACGTACGGCCCGGAACGGCGCGACGCGTACGTCCGGATGGCCGAACGGTACGGCCTTGTGATCACCGGCGGTTCCGATTTCCACGGACCCCGTGTGAAGCCCGGCATCGAGATCGCGACGGGACGCGGCGGGTTGCTCGATTTCAACGATCTCGGCGTCGTCGAATCGCTGCGGATCGCCGCGCGTTCCCGGCGCGGATAAGGTACGCGCGGGTATGATCGCTTTCATTCTGCATAAAAATGCAAGATAAAACAAAAACATACAGGTTTTCATTGACATTGCGCGCGTCTGCTGTATAATAAATAAGGCGCGTATTTTTTGCATCTGTTGTATCTTATTCAGGTCATTCATATATCAGTTTAGACTACTGTTCAAAATTTAAATTAAAACTACGCAAAAATAGCGTGACCGTTGTGTAGTTACCTTAATATACTGTTCGGAGGCTTACGCGAAAGGAGGCCGTGTAGATGGCTGTCAATTTAAAGGGGCGCAGTTTTCTGACTTTGATGGATTATAGTCGGGATGAGATCCGCTATTTGCTCGATCTTTCAAAGAAACTCAAGGCGGACAAGCGGGCCGGCAGGACGGGTGACAGCCTCAAGGGCAAGAATGTCCTCCTGCTGTTCGAAAAGAGTTCCACGCGGACCCGCAGCTCGTTTGAGGTGGGCGTCACGCAGGAGGGCGGCGGCGTCACCTTCTTGGACAACAGGCATTCCCAGTTTGGCAAGAAGGAATCGCTCGAGGACAGCGCCAAGGTGTTCGGTCGCCTGTACGACGGCATCGAATACAGGGGGTACGAGCAATCCGTTGTCGAGGCGCTCGCGCGGTATTCGGGCGTACCCGTCTACAACGGGCTTACCGATGTGGATCACCCCACGCAGATACTCGCCGATCTGCTCACCATCGAGGAGCATATCGCAAAACCCCTCTCGGACGTAAAGGTCGTATTCTGCGGCGATACCCGCAATAACATGGCGTACGCGTGGATGTACGGTTGCGCGAAGATGGGCATGAAGTTCGTGGCCTACGGTCCCCGCGAATTGGCGCCGCAGGATGCGATCTTGGAGGCGGTGCGCGGCGTCGCCGCCGGGTCGGGCGCGGAGATCGGGTTCTCGAGCGATATCCGTTCCGTCGAGGGCGCGGACGTCCTGTACACCGACATATGGGCGTCCATGGGGGAGGAGGACCGGATCCCCGAACGGGTCAAGTTGCTCGCGCCCTACAAGGTCACGACGGATCTGCTCGAGGCGACGGGCAATCCGAACGTATTGTTCATGCACTGCCTGCCGTCCTTCCATGATTTTGAAACGGATATGGCCAAGGAGCAATACGAACTGGGGTATGATATACGAGAGGTGACCGACGAGGTGTTCCGCAGCGCGCATTCCGTCGTGTTTGATGAGGCGGAGAACCGCATGCACACGATCAAAGCCATTTTGGTGGCCACGTTAACATAGACAATGGGAATCGATCGGGATCCGCTGTGGGGGCGGCAGGGTTCCGCTCGGAGAAAATGTATGGGGAAAACGCATGGAGAAAGAGGCGGGTCTCGTCGAACAAGACCGTAAAAAGGGCAACAGGGGCCTGATCGTGTTCATCATCCTGTTGAGTACGTTCGCGCCGCTGTCGACGGACATGTATCTGCCCGCGCTTCCGGCCATCGCGAAGGGATTTGACACATCCGCCGCCTTGGTGAATGTGACCTTGATCGTATTTTTTATCACCTTCGCCGTCGTCTCGCTCGTGTGGGGTCCGCTGAGCGACCGTTTCGGGCGAAAGATCATCCTGATCATCGGACTGCTCATCTATCCGGCCGGCAGCATATGTTGCGCGCTCTCCGTGAACGCCCCTTGGCTGATCTTTGCCCGCATCGTTCAGGCCATAGGCGGCGGTGTGACGTTGACGACCTCCACGGCGATCACGCGGGACGTCTATGTGGGACGGAAGCAGGAAACGGTGCTTGCCTTGGTCCAGTCCATCGCTACGATCGGCCCCATTGTGGCGCCCGTGATCGGGGCCATGCTGTTGGCCCTTACGAGTTGGCGGGGGATCTTTTGGTTACAGGCCGCGATGGGCGTCGCGATCTTGATTTGGTCCTTTGTTTTTCATGAAACCATTGGGGCGCGAAACGACATCTCCATACTGAAGACCTTTGTCCGTCTCGGCGTCATCATGAAGAATCCGAAATTCTCCGTCCTGCTTCCTGTTTTCACGCTTGTGCTTGTCGGATGCATGGCTTTCGTCTCCTCATCCACCTATATCTTTCAGGAGTTCTTCGGTTTAAGCGGTCGCGTATACAGCTATTTTTTCGCGCTCAACGCTGCGGGAATCATGTTGGGACCCTTGCTCTATGTTCGTCTGACGCGTTGGTTCGAGCGAAATGCGATCATCAAGACCTGTTTTGTGGGGATGGCCGCCAGCGGCTTGTTTGTGATGCTGTTCGGTATGCGCGGGCCATGGATCTTCATCCTGTTGCTGTTGCCCGGCTCCGTCATGAGCAGCGCCATCCGCCCCGCGGGCGCTTTTGTCATGCTCGCGCAACAGAAACAGGATATCGGCGCGGCCTCGTCGCTCTTGACCTGTTCCGGGTTTGTCTTGGGCAGTGTCGGCATGGTCATCGCCTCACTCAGCCCGTTCAATCTGATCTTGACCGTCGGCGCGCTCTACCTGATCGTCGCTGCGGTCAGCGGCGTCATCTGGTTTATGGTGGAAAAGAACTACAGAGATACCGGATTATGACGGCGGGCGGGTTGATGAGGATACTGTGGTACAGAGAAAATGAATAAAAATTCATTTTTTATAATAAATATTCGTAAATTCTATTGACAAACCATAATGCTTTTGTATAAACTTGTACTGCGCGTTTGAACGATGACGGGCCGTCGATCGGGATCGTGCATCGTCGGCTCGCGGGTTTCTTTATTTGTCTTGGAAGGTTGGTGGCAGCTTGGGGCATAAGGTCTTTATCGACGGCGGAGCCGGCACGACGGGGCTTCGGATTGAACATTTTCTCGCGCGGCACAGAGGCGTCGAGCTTATCGGCATCGATCCCGCGCGGCGCAGGGATGTCGGGGAGCGATTGCGAAGGATGTCGGAGGCGGACATCTCGTTTCTCTGTCTGCCCGACGCGGAGTCCGCAGCGATTGCCGCGCGGGCGCCCGAGGACGCGCGGCTGATCGACGCGTCCACATACCATCGGGTCAAAGAAGATTGGGTCTACGGTTTGCCGGAGTTGGCGGCAGGACAACGCGAGCGGATTCGTGGTTCGAACCGTGTCGCCTTGCCGGGTTGCCACGCCACGGGTTTCATCCTGTTGGTTCGGCCGCTGACGGCCGCGGGCGTCGTCGGCGCGGACTATCCGTTTGCGTTCCACAGCGTCACGGGATACAGCGGCGGGGGCAGGGAGATGATCGAGCGGTATGAGGCGGCGCGGGACAAGGCGTTGCGGGGGGCTGCGGAGATCGACGGATCACGCGGGAAAGAGGCCGACTCGCTGAAAGCTCCGAGGCAGTACGCGTTGACGCAGGAGCATAAACATCTGCCCGAGATGACGAAGATGGCGAAGCTGTCCGAGGCGCCGGTCTTTGTTCCCCATGTAGCGGACTATTTCAACGGCCTTTCGGTCGTTGTCCCGCTTCGGCGCGGTCTGCTTGCGGAGGGGGCGTCCGCAGGGGATGTCAGACGGGTCATTGAGGATCGGTACAGGGACGAACCGTTCATCCGCGTGGCGCCGGCGGGCGCAGATCCCGAGGCGGGCTATCTGCGCGCGGACGCGATGCGCGACAGGAACGACGCGGAGATCTTCATCGTAGGCAACGAGGATCGCATCCTGCTTGTCGCGCGCTATGACAATCTGGGAAAGGGCGCGTCCGGCGCCGGCGTACAATGTATGAATATCATGTTGGGTATATCCGAAGAAAGAGGGTTGTTATGACGAGTGCGACGATCAAGGAGGGCGCGGCGACGAAATCGGTGAAGGGCGGCGGGCAGGCGGCGGGCGTCACGCGAACGGACGGCGGCGTCTGCGTTCCGACGGGCTTCCGGGCGGCGGGCGTCC